>CAZYHE010000082.1:0-11558 GCA_964647225.1 uncultured Anaerolineales bacterium | reverse complement strand
CAACATGGCACGCTACGAATTCGTGAAGGGATTGCCCGTCATTGCAATGGCGGAGGGCAAACAAGTCGGCAAGGTTGACGATCTGGTCATTGACCCCGATCGCAAGGCGGTGAGTTGGCTGCGCCTGCACAGCGGGGGGTTGCTGGGTGGCGAACGGCTGTGGGTATCGGTCGCGGCCGTGCATGGCGTGGGTGAAGATGCCGTGACGATCAATGCCGAGGCCGATGCACACGCGCCCGCCGACGCGCCCGAAGCCCTCGCATTGGTCAAAGCCAAGCGCGGGGTCATCGGCAACAAGGTGATCACCGAGAACGGGGAACGGCTGGGCGAGGTGCGGGATTACGAATTCAACCCAGAGACTTTCGCTTTGACCTCCCTGTCTGTCCCCCCAGGCATGAACGTCATCGGCGAGATTCTGACGATCCCCGGTGACAAGGTGCTCACCATCGGGGAAGATGTGGTCGTTGTCGCCGCCGCGGCGGTGATGCGCTTGCAGGGGACGGCAGACCTCGTGAACCAGCCGGCCGCTTGAGCCGAGCCAGGCGCGGGGTGATGTTGTTGCTGGCACTGCCACGCCTCAAGTTCATCCGCAAGCAGGCCGGCGCACCGCCGCTGGGCCTGCTCCTGCACGTGCAGTAACAGGGTGAGATTTCCACGGTTGTGAAACCCGCGTCCACGCGTACAACATTTGTCGTACCGCCCGTCCGCTAAATGCCGTACAACACAAAGCATAGGGGTCGCCTTTCGAGGCGGCCTTTTTGCTACCCAAAATCTAGCGGTTGCGCTGATGACAGGACAGCCGTATTCCGGTATGCTCTGAACTGGGGCAAATATGGCCCTCCGATTCGTAAGCACAACAAGGAGTCAGTCACCATGGCAGACAAAACAGAGCAGGCCAACACCACGGCCACCGTGGTATCCCCGGTGATCGGGACGGAGAAGGTCGCCGTTGTAGCCAAGCCAGGCAAGGCCAAGCCCAAACGATTGTCCAAGAGCGCGCGCACGCATCAGCGGCGGCTGAAGCAAGCCGCGCGCAAGCCCAACGCCGCCGGCGGCTAACCGGGCTGGCGCGATGCCACAAATAGATCCAGACTGGAGAAACAGATGCGAACGATTTATGGTCCCATTTACACCCTCCGGCCCTACGAACGGGGAATCCGGGAAACCCTGGGCAAGTATAGCGGTTTTGTCATGCCGGGCCTGGGCTTTCAGGTTCCGTTCATTCATCTCGTGCGGGTTCGCGACGTGCGCGAACACACCATGGATATCCACCCGCAGTCGGTGATCACCAAGGACAACGTCGAAATCCAGGTGGACGGCATCATGTGGGTCCGGCCCACGGGCGACGAGGAATCCATCAAGAAGACGTTCTACAACATTGACGATTGGAAGCGGGCGGTCATTCAACTGGCGATGACCAACCTGCGCCAGGCGTTCGGCGCCTTGACGCTGGATGAGAGCCTGGTGGCGCGTGAAACAATCGCCTCGAATCTGCAACGGATTCTGAACACCTACGCGGTCGAGTGGGGCTTGACGGTCAGCAAGGTGGAGATTCGCCTGATTGACCCCCCGGAAGACATCAAGCGGGCCATGCATAAGCAGAAGACGGCCGAACAAGAACGGCGCTCCATGCGCCTGCTGGCAACCGGGGAGTTCGAGGCCGCCGAACAACAAAAGCTGGCGATCATCCAGCGTGCGCAGGGCGAGCGCGAAGCCGCGGTTCAAGTGGCCCAGGGCCGCGCTGAAGCCATCCGGCTGGTCAATGAAGCGGCAGAGAAGTACTTCATCGGCAATGCCCAGGCCCTCAAACGCATGGAAATGACCGAGAACTCCTTGCGCGAGAACGCCAAGATCGTCATCACGGAACACGGCATCAGCCCGACCCTGCTGCTGGGCAGCCTGCCGGTGAACGTGACGAGCGGAAACGCCACAACGTAAAATTCTCAGGGGAAGGACGAGATGAACAACGACATTCTGGAGGCCCGGTGGCGCCAGGTGCGTACACAGACGCGCAAATGGTGGGGCAAGCTGACCGATGCCGATCTGGAAAAGATCGAGGGACGGGCCGAGCGGCTGGCGGACGCGTTGCAGGAGCGATACGGCTACACCCGGCAGCACGCCGAGTCACAGAGCAACCGCTGGATGCGTGACCACCAGGATGCCCCGGCAACCGCGCTGTAGCCGCAGCGGCCGGGTGTCCCCGAAGGGCTGAATACAACAGATACTTCATTGTCCTGAATCTGAGAGGTAGGGTCGGCTGGCCGGGGAAGAGGCGCCCATGCAGAAAAAACTAACCGAGGGCGGTCGCGGATTCAAGTCCATCCTCGGCCTCCTGCTGCCGGTGATCGTGGCGGCAGTGTTGCTCCAGGTCCTGTTTGGTGGGTCGCCACTGCGCGCGCGCAGCGCCGCCATGACCTACACCGAGTTCAAGGCCGCGCTGCGCGCCGGGCAGATCGAGACCGCCACGGTTAGCAGCGACCAAATCTCCGGCAAGCTGACCGCCGACAAAACCGCTGACGCGGCCCAGGCCGCCGCGCCCAAGCTCTACTATACCGTGCGGGTGGATGACCCGGATTTACTCCAAGATCTGGAAGCCAATCACGTCAACGCGACCGGCGAGGTAGCCAGCGACGAGGGCATCCTGACAGTACTGGGCTGGATACTGCCCCTGGTCATGTTTGGCGCCTTCGGGTACTTCGCGCTCAAGAGCATGCGGGGCGCGGGGGGCGGCGCCGGGGGCATCTTCTCCTTCGGCAAGAGCAAAGCACGCGTCATTCAGGGCGAGCAGACGGGCATCACCTTCAAGAACGTAGGCGGGGCCGGTGAGGCCGTGAACGAGTTGCGGGAGATCACCGAGTACCTCAAGGACCCGGCGCGCTTCCAACGCCTGGGCGGCCGGATGACCAAGGGCGTGATCCTGGTCGGCGCGCCGGGCACCGGCAAGACGCTGCTCGCCAAAGCTACGGCGGGCGAGGCGGGCGCGCCCTTCTTCTCCGTCAGCGCCTCCGAGTTTGTCGAGATGTTCGTGGGTGTCGGCGCTTCACGCGTGCGTGATCTGTTCGAGCGGGCCAAGAAGGCCGCGCCGAGTATCATCTTCATTGACGAACTCGACGCCATCGGCGGCCGGCGCGCCGGCGCCGGCGTCATGGGCGCGCACGAGGAACGGGAACAGACCCTCAACCAATTACTGGCCGAGATGGACGGGTTTGAGTCGCAGCACGGCGTGATCGTGATGGCGGCGACCAACCGGCCCGAAGTGCTCGACCCGGCGCTGCTGCGGCCTGGCCGCTTCGATCGCCAGATCACCGTGGATTTGCCCGACCTGGTGGGCCGGCAAGAGATCCTGAGCATCCATGCCCGCGGCGTCACCCTGGCTGCGGATGTGGACTTGCAGGCCGTGGCGCGCATCACGCCCGGCTTCTCGGGCGCCGACCTGGAGAACGTGGTCAACCAGGCCGCGCTGGCGGCCGCCCGTGACGGCAAAGACGCCGTCGCAGCGCTAGACTTCGACGAGGCCATCGAGCGCGTCGTTGCCGGCTCGGAGCGGCGCACGCGGGCCATGAACCCGTGGGAGAAGCAGACCGTGGCGGTCCACGAGGCGGGCCACGCCCTGGTGGCGAGCCTGCTGCCCGGCACCGACCCGGTGCATAAGGTGACCATCGTGCCGCGCGGGCGGGCGCTGGGCTACACGATCCAACGGCCGATCGAGGATCGCTATCTGCTGAGCCAGAGTGAGTTGCGGGCGCGGCTGGCGGTGATGCTGGGCGGCCGCGCGGCCGAGGCGCTGACCTTCGGTGAGGTTTCGACAGGCGCGTCTGACGATCTGGCGCGCGCCACCGAGCTGGCCCGACGCATGGCCACCGAGTTTGGCATGAGCCCGGCGCTGGGGCCGGTGCGGCTGGCCGGCGACCCGCAAGCCGCCTTTCTGGGACCGCAAGCCTGGGGGCTGGACAGCAGGGTCAGCCAGGCGACGGCCGGTCAGGTGGATGCCGAAACGCGACGTCTCGTCGAGGAGGCGCTTGACTCCGCCTCGGCATTGTTGGGTGCGCACCGAGCGACCCTCGACCTTCTGGCCGCGCGCCTGTGCGAGCACGAGACGGTGAACGGCAGCGAGGTGACGGCCATGCTGGCCGCGGCCAGCAGCGTGGCGCCAGACGGCAGCTTGACGCCAGACGGCGATCCCTGGCAAGACGCCGGCTTATGGCAGGTGCGCCAGGAAAAAACGAGCGCCGCAGGAGACGCCGGCTTGACCCCCAGGGGCGGCGCCCCGGTCGGCAAGGCGGCCTCCGGCAACGGGCATGAGGCAATGAAAATCTCGCCGGTGAAGCGATCGTGATGGCAATGATCGTGTTCGATTTTGCGACGAAAAACCTGGCTATCTCTAGGATGACAAGACCGCGTTCATCTGTTATACTGTAAACAGCCGGAAGCATGATCTTCCAGATTCCCAAAAGCAACATCGGAGATCCGATTCTCAGGTCAAGGAAGGGCAGGACAAGAATGTCATCCCTCGATAATGCACTTCGCCCAGGCGACCCCATCTTTCACCCAAGGCATGGCTTTGGCGCCATTCAGGGCTTGACGCGCCGCGACCCGGCCCAGCCGCTCCAGGAAGTTACGGCGGGGCAGGATGCGCAGGACTACTACGTGATCCAGCTTTCGGATGGCGGTACCCTGCTGGTGCCCGTTCATCGGGCGGCAAGCGTCGGCCTGCGCCTCCTGACCAACAGCGTGGCGGCCATCTTGACCGCCTTTCATTCCCCGGCTGTGAGCCTGCCCGATGACCATCGGACGCGGGCCGCCGCGCTGCGGGCGCGTGCCCAGAGCACAGAGCCTTCCGCGCTGGCCGATTCCGTGCGGGATCTCCTCACGCAGAGCCGCGGCCGCACGCTGTCGGCCAGTGAGAAAGCGTGGCTCGACAAGTCCTGCGAGCGCCTCAGCACCGAGGCGGCGTTGGTGGATCGCATCCCCCACGTGAAAGCGCGCGCCGCCATCTGGGAAGCGGCTAACCAGGTAGGCGGTAGATGACACGTTAACGCGCTTGCGCTGGATTTGCACTTTTTCAAGAAGCATGATATACTCTAAAGAGTTCATAGAAATCAGTGGTTCGGTATCGACCAGGTGTAATTGCTTCCTCAGGATCAACGCCTCGCTTGCTCTCGCGCTGCTTGATACCTCAATGAATATCTCACAAACAGGAGTTAGCGAGACTAACATGTCAGATCAAAGCCTTACCTGCACCGACTGCGGAAAGCAGTTCACGTTCACTGACAGTGAACAACAGTTTTACCAATCCAAGGGTTTCAGCACCCCTGGTCGCTGCCCCGATTGCCGCGCGGTCCGCAAGGCCGAGCGCGAAGGGGGCCGCAGCTACAGTAGTGGCGGCGGTGGTGGTGGTGGCGGCGGCGGCTACGGCGGTGGCGAACGCCAGATGTACCCGGCAGTTTGCGCCCAATGTGGTAAAGACACCCAGGTGCCGTTCTCGCCCCGTGGCGATCGGCCCGTTTATTGCTCCGACTGCTATCGCACCCAGCAGGGCAGCAGCTCGGGTGGACGCTCGAGTGGCGGCAGCAGCTACGGTGGCCGCAGCCGTTCGAGTGGGGGCAGCCGCTACTAAACGGTAGCAACGCCCTAATTGCCTGACCGGCAAGAGACCAGGTCTCCATGTGAGACCTGGTCTTTTTCATTTCTGGCCGCGCCAAGGCGCGCAGTTATGGCCGCGCGATCTCGTTCAGCGCGGCGCGCCGACTTCATACAGAAGCAAGCACACATACGACATTTGATGTACGCCCCATACACCATATGTCGCGCAACAAACAGGGAAGGCCGCCTGCCGGGATAACGCATTTGCCATACCAAACTCTATCGCTTACGCTGATGACAGAGTCGGCCCCCGATGCTATGCTGTGACCATCGGAACCCGATGAATCGGGCTGACGACAACCGGGAGAAATCCCCGAGCGCAACCGGTAGTCCAGAAGGAGGACGGCCATGGATCAGAAAACGGATCGAGCAGTGCAAGAGGAGCCACGCGCACGAAATGACAACCGGGAGAAAGCCCCGGCGGCGACGGTGAGAAGCGCACCTGTGCCAAAACAGCTCAGTTCCCTCGAAAAACTGCGTGAAACCCGGCCATCCAAGAAAACCGTATTCGGTTTAATGGTGGCCGCCGGCATACTCACCATGATTGTGGGCTTCAACTGGGGCGGCTGGATCACGAGCGGTACGGCCAAGGAACGGATCAACACAGGCGCGATAGATGCAGTCACTATGCGCTTGGTGCCGATGTGCGTCGCCCAGTTCAACCTGGATCCTCAGAAAACCGCAAAGCTGGGTGAATTGAAAGCCATCACGAGCTCATGGGAGCGCCCGGACTACGTCAAAAAGCAGGGGTGGGCGACTATGCCCGGCGAAAGCTCGCCCGACAATGATGTGGCCAACGCATGCACCAAACTGCTGATGGAGAGTTAGCACGGATGGGGCGGCACATGTCGGCGCAGAATCCATCCCTTGCGGTGGATTCTGTGCTTGTAATGGAAGAGTGATGGGTGATGATATGCTCGAAGCGAGAAGGCCAACCATACGCGTACTCATCGCCGATGACCAACCGCGGTCGCGGCGCAGCCTGAAGGCCCTCCTCACGGCGATGGGCTGGAGCGCGCCGAATCACCTGGCGCAGCCTGGCCGGGCCGACTCCGTGCAGATCGAGATCATCGGTGAAGCCGAGGATGGCCAACAGGCCGTCGCCCAGGTACGGGCCCTCCAGCCAGATGTCGTCGTGATGGATCTACAACTGCACCCCCCGTCTCACGCCGAACCCGAGCCGGGGGGTCTGGCGGCGATTCGCATCATCAAGAGCGAGTGGCCGATCATTTGGATCGTGGTATTGACGCTGTTCGCGACAGATCGCGCATCGGCCCTGGCAGCCGGGGCCGATGCCTTTCTGCTCAAAGGGTGCCCCACCGGCGAACTGCTGGCCACCGTAATGGCCGGCCCGCGCTGAAGGTACGGATCTCCACGCCTCTGCTCAAAACAGCGGCAGCAGATCCCCGGCATGCCGCAGCACGATGATCGTCGCGTCCGGCCCCTTCATCTTCAGCGCGCGGTCGAGCGCATCTTGGGCGCTCTCCGCGTGGAGGAAGCCGAGCCGGACCGCGTCCTGAGGCGAGACGCCGGAGGAGATCAGGAAGCCGCGGCCGCGATCCACAATCACTTCGCTGGCCTGGATCATGTGCGCGGCGACGCTCTTGTTGATCAACCCTTGCTTCATCAGTTCCTCGACCACGGCCAGCGGCCGATAGCCGAACTCCAACACCTCTGGATGGCTGACGGAGACCCCCTCCGGGCACGAAGCCACCTGGATCACCACCCCGCCGTCCTTCATCACGATGCCGGCCGGGGTGATCGCCTTGATCGCCTGCCAGTATTCGATGTCTGCGCCGAACGAATCGAAAATCACGATGTCGGCCGGGCCGGGGACCGCCACACCATAGTGTCGCCGCGCCAGCGCGCAGCCGGCGCGGTGCGCGGCGACGGGATGGCCGGTGACCATCTCCACCACCCGGCCATCGTCGTCCAGCACCGCATCCACGCTGAAATCCAGCCCGGCTTTCAGCGCCATCTCGTCAATGATCGCCCGCACGGGGTTCTCGGCGTGGCCGTAGAGCTGCCGCGGGGGGATGCCGTACATCGCCCAGTGCATGTCGCCGCACGTCGCCTCGGTGGTGATGCCGGGGACGACGATCTTGCCGCCGCCCGAATAACCCGCCACCGCGTGCGGGAAGATCGCGCCGATACCGATGATGTGATCGGCCCATTGGCTGGCCCGGTTGGCGTAGATCGGCACGCCCGACGCCGACGCGCCGACGCGATACATCTTGTCCAATTCTTCCCAATGATGGTTCTCGACCAGAAATCGCCGCATGACCTCCGGGCCGAGCTTGGCGGTCAACTCCGCCGCGGTCATCTTGCGGTGCGTGCCCAGGCTCATCAGCACGCGGATGTCCGAATCGGGCACGCCGGCGGCGGCCAACTCTTCCAGGATGAACGGCAGGATGCGGTGCGCGGGTGTGGCGCGGGTCACATCATCGGACAGGAGCAACACCCGCTCCCCCGGCTTCACCAGTTCGCGCAGGCGCGGCGCGCCGATCGGGTTACGCACGGCCTCCGCGATGATCTCGGCTTCGGGCCGGTCGCTGTGCGGATGCGCCTGGAAGACGCCTAACAGATTGCGGTCGGGGATCGTAATGGTTCCAGCGAAGTCGTAAGGAAAACGGTATTGCATCGGGTGCTCTCTTTATGCTCGTTATTGCCGGCGCTGCTTGACGGTCAGCTCCGGGGAAATTTCCAGGCCAGCCCAGCGCAGGTGCGCCTGAAACGCATCCAATTGCGTGCGATCCACCACGACCAGGTCGGGCGCGAGCTCGCCGCGCAGGAAGCGCCGCAGCTTGGGGCTGGTGACGATGGCGGTAAAGATGGCCGGCTGCGCGCACTGTAGCACAGTGACGCCGGCCAACCCGACGGCGCTCGGCTCGCCGGCCCAGGCGCGCACGGCCACTTCGAGCAGCGGCGGGACCGGGAGGGTCAGCCGGTCGGCCAGCAGCTTGAGCAGCTCGGCCAACGTCCCGCCGGCCTTCAAGCCCGCGACCACGCTCGCTTGCGTCAACTGCCACCGCTGATCCGCGATCGGCGCGGCCCAGCGACCGATCTGGGCGTCGAGCAGCAGGTCGGCGGGGCGCTGCGTCGCCGACACGACGCCATCCTCATCGGCGCTCAGGCACTTGGCGGGCGCGGCGGCATAATTCACCCGTTCGCGCACACGGGCGCCGGTCATCTGCTTCGCCTGGCCAGCGCTGATCAGCAGGAAACGGTCGCCGATCGGGGCGGCGGACAGGCGTTGCGCCTCGGCATCGCGGCCGGCCGTGTCGGTGAATTCCAGCAGCCGCGCCCGGCGGTGGAGCGTCATCTGCTCGCGCAACGCGGCCCACTCGCGCAGCTCCGCGGCCACATTCTGCGGCAGCGGCCGGCCCGATCCACCCTCCAGGGCGGCCAGCAACCGATCCAGGGTCGAGCCGCTTTCGAGCGCCGTGTAGACCACTTGCCGCGTGAGCCGATACTGCGCGACATGCTGCTGCGTCTGGAAGCGCTCGGCGTGCCGCTCAAGGAAGGCCAATTGCTCCGGGCTGGCTCGGTCGAGGTAGACCACGACCTCGAAATTGGGCTGCACCACCCAGGCCACCCGCGCTTCGGCCGCCGGCGCCGGCAGGGCCGGGGCCGCCTCCCCGTGCAAGATGGCGCGGCCCAGGTCGGTCAGGCGCACCGCGTGCAGCGCCTTATCCTGGAAACCCAATTCCACGACGCCCAGGAAGTAGCACCAGGTCGCCAGCGCATGGTCGAGCCACACCCGCTCATGGTCGAGCCAATTCTGACGCAGCTTCGTCTGCCAGGCCAACAACTCCTGGCGGACCTGCTCGGCGGTCTTCCCATAGCTGTGCGGCGGGCCGGCGAGGTAGGAAAAGGAGAAATGCTCGCCGATTCGCTCGAACAGGGCGCGCTCCAGATCTTGCACGGCGAAGAAGCTGGCGCCCTGGCTCGGCAGCGCAGTGAGCGCGATGGTCAGCGCTTGACGGGCCTCGATCAGGCGCGCGGTCTCGAAATAGCCCGTCTGCTGCCTGCGCTCGTCCCACTGGTTGGCCTGCACGAAGCCGTGGAAGACCTGGCGCACCTGCTCGGCATAGGATCGCGCGGCGAACGCGCTCACCGGCGCGCCGAGATTCAGCAGGCTCTCGTCTCCCTTCAGGACGCCGCCATGCCAGAGCGCGTGGATCAGGCCCATCGCCAGATTGGGGAAGGCGAGGCCGTCAATCGGGGTCGTGTCTTCGGCCCACCCCACGGCCTTGGCCACCCGCCGCATGTCGTTCACGCGCGGCGCGCTGTTCTGCGTCAGGCCGATGCCGCCCTGGTTCTCCACCGCTTGCAGCAGCCCGATCAGATCGAGCGCGACCGATTGCGGCCGCCGCTGGATCGTTCCATCCGGCGGAGCGATCGGCTTGATCTTGAACGGCGTGATCTCCGGCAGGCCGGCCGCGGCCAGCAGCCGCTCGTCGGAATAGACATTGGCCGAGCCATAACTTTGCAGATAAGTTGGGCCGTACTCGCTGGCGCCCAACGCCAGGCCGCGACGGATGAGCACAGGGAGCACGTTAGATCGGTCATCGCTGTATGTGGAACGCGTGCCCGGTAGGTTGGCGCCGGTGGCGCGCAACGCCACGCACAATGCGCCGCCGTCCAACACGCCGCCCGCAGCCTTCAGGAGCGCCAGC
Source organism: uncultured Anaerolineales bacterium (assembly GCA_964647225.1). Taxonomy (GTDB): domain Bacteria; phylum Chloroflexota; class Anaerolineae; order CG2-30-64-16; family CG2-30-64-16; genus CAZYHE01. The sequence goes on along the minus strand of CAZYHE010000082.1, from coordinate 1,236 downwards.
GCGTTCGCCTCCCACGGCAACAGCGTGGCGACCGCCGCCCGCACCTTCTCCGGGTCGGCCAGGCCTTGCCGGATCAGAGTGACACATTGATCTTTGCGGGTCTGGCTGCCGCCGCCCCACATGCGCGCCATGCTCTTCAGTTCGGCAGCCCCGACGCGTGGCAGATCGGCATCGAAACGCAGCGAGCTTGCCGGCATCAGCCCTCCACCACCTTCGGGGTATGGCCCAGCTTACGCAGGCGAGCCAGCAGCGCGTCGAAGCCGCCGGGCGCCACGAGCGCCGCGCGCTCCGACAGGCGCACCAGGATCAGCTTGCGCGCCTGCGGATCGGCCGCGATCATGTCGAGCAGCACGCCGTCAGCGACCTCGAGCAGGGGGAGGTTTTCGTGTAGGATGGGTGCGATGGATGGTGTGTTCATAGTATGGTTAGCGCTCAGAGGAAAAACCGGAGCGCGACAACCTCAGCCAGAAATTCCTCGAATGTAACCGCTGGACAGGGGCGGTGAGCCTTGGGATCAGCCAACGGGTGCATATGCCAGCCGATTTTGGCATTGTCCTTGCCATAGACACGCTGGCCTTCAACAATCAAAGCGAATGCGATACGGTCGGTCGCCGTGTTGTAGAAGACTTCGATGAATGATCTATCAGCAAGATGAACGCGTAAACTGAGGATGTCTGGGTCCAAAGTGCGCAGTGTATAGGCTTCGACAATGACCGAATGGGCACAAGTCGCGACAATCTGTTCGAAGAGATCTTCCGGGGTCAGGGCTGCCATGGCGCAATCCCCGCGAGCCGTCGTTGTTGCGTCGTGAGCGCCTCCCAAGACAGGAAGTCTTGCTCGGCATCCCACCCGTAATCTTCGTCCCGCTCTTCGCTTTCCCACCGTTCGCGGTACTCTTCAAACGTCACCCCATACTTGGCTTCGAACGTGCGCAAACCCGCAGCAACCTGCCCCAATCGGTAAGCGTGCGCATCTTGCATCACCAGCATGAGCGCAGCATCGGGCCGCGACTCGCCGGTCAGCGCGTGCAGAGCTTGCATCGTGACCTTGGGTAAAGCGAGAACTGACATGAGATACTCCTTCCGACACGCCCGATCTCCGTCAAAGCCTGGCGCATCGAGACCATTATGCTTCGACCTGAGTATACTCTTTCCTCTGGACAGGGTCAAATGTCATGCGATCCGACGATCCCACGGAATACCGAAGCGGAAACCATCACCAGTGCGCAGTACGCCT
>CAZYHE010000081.1:0-11590 GCA_964647225.1 uncultured Anaerolineales bacterium | reverse complement strand
ACGAGATCGTCGCGGTGGCGAACGGCCAGCAGACCGCCGCCGAGGTGTGGGGCGCGAAGGAGTTCGCGATCAACGTGGTGGGGCCGCGGGTGTAAATTCGCAATACCGCAAAAGCCACTATTGTCACCCTGAGCGGGTTAATTCCGTGAAGTTAGTAGCGACGAAAATTTAGCGAAGGGTCTCGGCCCGACACGGAGATTCTTCGCTGGATTCTCGCCGTAACCGGAGTTCAGGGGCCGACCCGCTCAGAATGACCGCGCTTCCAATAGTGAGTTTTGCTCCATTGCGAGATTGTTCTTCGACGAAACCGTTACTTCAGATCCCGCACGCGCGGGAAGCGCAGGGCGACGAATGCGCCGTAGGCCAGCGAGATCATCGCGCCCACGCCCACCGCCAACGGCGCGCCGATCCGGTCGGCCACCAGCCCGGCCTGGAGGCCACCGAGGCGCATCGTGCTCTGCGTGACGAGCGAGTAGAGGCTCATCACGCGGCCGCGCATCGTGTCCGGCGTCATGACTTGAATCAGCGTGTTGGCGAGCGCATTCTGCCAGACGAAGCTGAAGCCCACCCCGAACAGGCAGCCCAGCGACAGCAGAAAAGAGCGCGAGGTCGCAAACAGGATCAGGGACGCGGGAAAGACCAGGTTGCCGAGGGTCAGCATCCGGCCGCGGCGGGCGCTTTCGGGGAGTGCGGCGATGACGAGCGCGCCGGCCAGCGCACCGAGGCCGACCATCGTCAACAACAGGCCGAGGGGCAGCGCCTGCGGAGTCTGACAGCGCAGGAACGAGATCGGCCCGAAGCACACCGCCTGGAACACCGCGCCGGCGCTCTCGAGCAGCACATCGTTGGCGAAGACCGGCATCAGCGTGCTGTAGGGCATGGAGAGGAACGCGCTGACCGCCACCAGGCTCATCAGAATCAGCAGCGTTTGCTGTTTGGCGGCATAGCGCACCCCGTCGGCCATGTGTCGCGCCAGGCCCACGGTCGCGGGGGCTGACGAGCGCGGCAGGTTGCGCATCAGCAGCAGGCTGGTGATGACCGCCACGAAGGTGAGGGCGTTGATGAGAAACGCCGTCCCTTCGCCGGTTGTCGCGACCACCACGCCCGCCAGCGCGGGGCCGAGCGCCCGTGCGCCGTTGAAGAGCGCCGAATTCAGCCCGATGGCGTTGGTCAAATCTGCCTTGCCTTCTACCATATCCACCGTGAAGGATTGGCGGGCGGGCAGATCCACCGCCTGCAGTGCGCCCATGATGAAGGCCATGACATAGACCTGCCACACCTGGATGGCGCCGGTCAACGTCAGGCCGGCCAGGAGCAGCGCCTGGATCAACATCCCCGTCTGCGTGCCCAGGATCACCGTGCGCTTGGGGATGCGGTCGGAGAGGGAACCACCCCACAACGCCAGCGGCAGCAGCGGGATCAGCCCCATGAAGTTAATCATCCCCAGCGCGGCGGCCGAACCGGTCAGGCGATAGACCAGCAATTGCTGCGCCATCGTCTGCATCCAGGTGCCGATGAGTGAAATGCCCTGGCCGAAGAACCAGATGCGATAGTTGCGATGCCGCAGCGCGCGAAACATGCCGCCGGCCGCAGGCTTCTGTTCCGTCAAAGGATATCGGCCTCCTGCGCCGTTCACCTGAGAATATGATATACTGTGCAGATCACGAATTGGAATCTCTCAAAGGATGCGAGTGTAGCTATATGGACAACAATGAGCCACGCCAGTCGCAACTCGAAGGCGCGCCCACGGAGTTTGCGCCTGCCGAGCGAGCGCTTCTGCCGACCATCATCGCCCAGGCGCAACACTTCGCCACCGCGCGGCCAGAGACGCGCGCCATCCTGGATGCCCTGCCCGACCCTGTGGTGATGCTCAACCGCCACCGCCAGATCATCTTCGCCAACCGCAGCGCGCTGGCGCTACTTGGCGACACCCCCGGCCAATTCCTCGGGTTCCGGCCCGGCGAGGCGTTGCGTTGCACGCACGCGTCTGAAAGCGCCGGAGGCTGCGGCACAACCGCCTTCTGCAGCACGTGCGGGGCGGTGCGCGCCATTCTCACAAGCCAGCGCGGCGAGACGGATACCCAGGAATGTCGAATCATCGTCTGCGGAGCGAACGACGCGCTGGATCTGCGCGTATGGGCCGCGCCGTTCAAACTAGATGACGACCAATTGACGATCTTCACGATCCATGATATCCGCGATGAGAAGCGCCGCCGGGCATTGGAGCGCATCTTCTTTCATGACGTGCTCAACACGGCCGGCGCGATCAGCGCTTCCACCGAAATCATCCTCGACGCCGGCTCCGCACAACCGGAAGAATTCGTCCAACTGCTCAGCGTCCTGGCCGAGCACTTGATTGACGAGATCAAGTCGCAGCGCGACCTGCTCAGCGCCGAAAACAACGAGTTGGTCGCGAATTGGGCGAGCATAGATAGCGGAGCGCTTGTGAATTCAGTGGCCGATAGCTATCGCTTGCACCCCGCAGCCGAAGGCCGTTTCATCCAGGTTGCGCCGTTCCAGACCGAAACGACCTTCATCAGCGATCCGGTGTTGCTGCGCCGCGTGCTGGGCAACATGCTCAAGAACGCGCTGGAAGCCACCAAACCAGGTAGCACGGTCACGCTCGGCTGCCGGCTGCGCGGGGATAAGATCGAATTCTTGGCGCATAATCCGACCGTGATGCCGCGCGACGTCCAACTCCAGGTGTTCCAACGGTCTTTTTCCACCAAAGGGAGCGGCCGGGGGCTGGGAACCTACAGCATGAAGCTGCTCAGCGAACGCTACCTGCGGGGCCACGTGACGTTCGACTCCTCTCCGGCGGAGGGCACGACCTTCCGCGCGCTGTATCCGCTGGAGATCGGCGCCGGCTGATCCTGCCACCAGTCTTGCTGCGAGCGCGGATCCATAAAAGAACCCGAATCGCGCACAACCACATCAACTTCGGGGCGCATGGCAACCCCGACCACATCATCCAAACGGATGCCCGGAAGCGCTGCCCGCCCTGCGCCGTCGAGTTGTTCGTACAGCCGCACCAAGTTAGGATCCACACAAAAGTTCAGCAAATGGACCAGGTAACCGGCATCCACGCGATCTTCCCACAGGTACACCAGAGCCAACTGCGTGACATCGGCGTACATCACCATTGCGATGAAGTTTTGCGGGTCTACCGCAAGGCCGCGCCGGGCAATGCGCACCGGTTGCCCTGGCGCGGCGCGCAGGCCGAGCATCGTGACCGGATACGGAACCGGGTTGCGCCGCACTGCGCAATTGCAGCCCAGCCAATCCCAATCGTAGATTTGATAGGCAGCGACAAAGGCGGCCTCGTTGCCGCCTTGCACAATGTGCGATAAGTACAGCGGATATTGGTTGTCGGGAGGCTCACCACCGGGATAGTCATACTTGGTGAAGCGAAGCGGCTCGTTGACACGGTACCACCCGCGCAGATTCAGATTGAGGTCGGGAGACTGGGCGGCCCCACTGATCAGGGTCGCACGAGAAGTCATTTGCCCCCACTGCTGCGCCGATTCGGTCGGACAGTTCGCCGGGGGCCACACTTCATTCTGCACCAACGGAAGATGCAAACGGTAGGAGCTTGGCCTGTCTGGCGCTCGGCTGACCAGCGGTAGATAGAACCGGTGACTTGGCGTCGGCGGCGGGTCGGTCTCACGCCGGCTGTGCGCCTCGGTCGTCATCGCCCAGGAAGCCAGGATCAGAGCCATCGCCACGCCAGCGAGCGTCATCCCTCGCCGCCCCGCCTGCCGCAAATTCATCAGCAAGGATCATCTCCGACTGAAAACACGAAGCGGGGCTTCGGCCTTCACCCCGCCGCCAAAACCCGCAGGCGCTATCCCCGTCCCACCGTCGCTAATGCCTGCCGGCTGCCATCCTGGAGGAGCGCGACCTCCGAGGCGACGGTGACGAAACGGAAGCCGGCATCCAGCCAGCGTTTGGCGTCGGCCGCGCCGTAGGTGTGGATGCCGGGCACCTTGCCGGCCTTCTGGCACGCGGCCAGCACGCTGAGGATGGCCGCGGTGTGCGCCGCGGAGCCGCGCTGCGTGCCCAAGGACGCGGCCAGGTCGGTCGGCCCGATCCAGCAGCCATCTACCCCCGGCGTTCCCAGGATCTCCCCGGCCCGCGCCACCGCCTCGACCGTCTCGATCTGCACGCCCAGGTAGACCTGCTCGTCAATCCAATCGCCGTAGCCGCTCCCGTGATACTCCGCCAGAGTCGCGCCATAGGAGCGGCCGCCGATCGGCGGATAGCGCACGGCATAGGCGGCCGCCTGCGCCTCCGCGGCCGAGTTGACCATCGGCACGATGATGCCGAGCGCGCCCCGGTCGAGCATCCGGCCGATGGCGTAGAAATCGTTCTTGCGCACGCGGGTGAACGGCACGCACCCCTCCAGCGTGATCGCCTGGAACGCATAAAGCGCGGTCGTGTCGTCCCAATTGCCGTGCTGATTGTCCACCTGCACGAAATCGAACCCGGCGCGGGCCAGGAACCCCGCGACCACCGCCGAACCGAGGCTGGCGTTGATGCCGACCGCCTGCTGACCGGCGAGCAGGCGTTGTTTGGTTGTGTTGACTTTCATGATTGCTCCGATGATTTATGGTTTATGCGCAGCTCCTAACGCAGCAAGAGTAGCGACGAAAGGGGCAGGCTGACGATGCGCGGGTCATCCGCCGCGGCGGGCGCATCCGATAACGTCACGATGACGCCAAAGGGCGCGTTGTAAATCGTCTTCTCGATGAAGCTGCGCAGCCCGCGCGTATCGTCCCAGGTGACGCGACTGCGATACTTGACTTCCACCGGGATACGTTGCTCCCCGACCGTCAAGATGAAGTCAATCTCGGGTTCGGCCGGGCGTTCAGGAAAATGCGCCACATCGAGGCCGGTGATGGATTTGAGGAAGTAACCCGCCGCGCTCTCGGCGATGCGCCCCGCGATGTCACGCAGGTGTGGCTGGCGTTCCAGGCCCGCCGCGTCCAGCGGGACGATCTCCTGCAGCCAACTGGCGCGCAACGCGTGATCGCACAGGCAGAGCTTTTGCGCGCCGGCCGGTCGCTTGAGGCGCAACTCCAACGGCTCGATCAAACGGATCAGGAGCGCGCCGTCCAAAAACTTGAGATAGGCCAGGATGCGTTGCCAACCAACATCTGCGGCCAATGCGCGGCGGATCTCGTCGAGATAAAGCGCCTGCTTGGGTGATTGGCCGGCGTACCGGCACGCCAGCCGAAACACCTCCTCCAGCAATTGCGCATCGCGCCGCGCGCCCCGCAGCCCCACGCGCAGGTCGTGCCGGATCGCGCGGCGGATCACGGTTTCATTCAACTGATCGGCCAGTTCATCCCAGGAAACACCCGGAAACGCATGGGCGACGGGATACGCGCCCCGGCCGGAAAAAGCGGCAAAAGCCGCATCGCGCACATCGCGCTGCGCCCGGCCATAATCTCGCAGGGCCAGCCAAAACGCCTTTTCACGCAACGGGGCCAGGCCGTTGACCGGCAAGGCCGGCGCCAATTGGCCGAGGCCGCGCAGCTCGGCAATCTCGCGCAGCAACAGCGGGCCCATCTCCAGCGTGCTGATGCGGCCCGCCAGGCTATCGCGGCCCTGCTCGATGCGCAACGAAGAGCTGCCGGTGACCAGGACGCGGACGGCGCTGGTATCCACCAGGAACTTCAGTTGCGGCGCCCAGGCATCCAGGTTTTGGACTTCGTCCAGGAACAAGTAGGCCGGCTGTCCATCTTGCGCAGCCTGGTTGAAGGTCTTGTGAAGGACCTGCTGCTCGAACCAATCGGCCAGGCGCAGGATCGGCTCCGGCGTCTTCAATCGCTCCGGCAGCTCATCGAACTGGACGTAACAGATATGATCGGGCGGCGTCCCCTCGTCCAGCAGGGTCTGGATGAGCTGGAGCACGAGCGTGCTCTTGCCGACCTGGCGCGGGCCGCTGAGCACAGTGATCTTCGCCGGCCCCCCCTTGAGGCGGCGCAGGGCCAGCGGGAACGCCCACCGCCGCAACGGCGGCAGCGGCAGCGTGGGCAGCCCGCGCCACCAGGGATTCAAACGGCGCAGATTGGCTTCCAGGCCGGCCGGGAGAGCTGGCAAAGACGCAAGATCATTCATGGCTGCCTCATCGGCCCGATTGTACCACGACGCCGCGAGGACGGCAAACAGCGCGCTGAAAAGCGGGCCAACGAGACACGCCCGCCCGCCTCACTCCACCGTCACACTCTTCGCCAGATTCCGCGGCTGATCCACGTCCGCGCCGCGGCGGACGGCGATGTGATACGCCAGGAGTTGCAGCGGGATCACCGCCAGCACGGGGGTGAGCAGCGGTGAGGCGGCCGGGATGGTGAGGACATGGTCGGCTTTGGTGCGGATGAAATCATCCCCCGCGGTCGCGACCGCGATCACGATGCCCCCGCGCGCCTTCACCTGCTCGACCTGGCTGATCATCTTGTCGTAGACCGCATCCTGCGGGCAGATAGCGACGACCGGCATGTGCTCGTCAATCAGCGCGATGGGGCCGTGCTTCATCTCGCCGGCCGCGTACCCCTCGGCGTGGATGTAGCTGATCTCCTTGAGCTTGAGCGCGCCCTCCAGCGCAATCGGGTAGTTGATGCCGCGGCCCAGGTAGAGGAAGTTGGTGTACTGGAAGAAACGCTGCGCCAGCTCCTCGTAGAGCTTGTGCGTCGCCGGCTCCAACAGTTGGCCGACCAGCGCAGGCAGCGCGGCCAGATCGTCCAGGAGTGCGCGGCGGCGCTCGGCCGACAGCGTGCCGCGCAACGCGGCCAGGCCCACCGCCAGCAGATATTGATCCACCACGGACGCAGTGAACGCCTTGGTGGAGGCGACGCCGATCTCCGGGCCGGTGTGCATGTAGATCACGCTGTCGCTGACGCGTGACGCCTGGCTGCCGATCACGTTCACGATCGTCGCCAGGTGGGCGCCTTTCGTCCGCCCCTCCTCCATCGCGGCCAACGTGTCCACCGTCTCGCCCGATTGCGTGATCGCCAGCAGCAGCGTGTTGGCGTCAACCACGGGGTCTCGGTAGCGGAACTCCGACGCGTACTCCACGCGCACCGGCAGCCGCGCCAACTGCTCGAACATGAACGCGCCCACCAGCTCGGAATGATAGGAGGTGCCACACGCCACACTGACCACCTGGGTCAGGCTACGGGCGCGTTCCGGGGTCAGCGTAAGCTGCTCCAGGTAGACCTCGCCCGCGCCCAGATCCACCCGGCCGCGGATGGTATCGGTCAGCGAGTTGGCCTGCTCGTAGATCTCCTTCTGCATGAAGTGCTTGTATTCGCCCTTGGCCGCCGAGATCGGGTCCCAGGGGATGGTATGTACTTGGGGCCGCAACGGCTGCCCGTCGAGCGTGCTGAAGGTCGCGCCATCGGCCGTGACCACCGCCATCTGGCGATTCTCCAGGAAGACCATGCGCCGGGTGTGCTCCAGGATCGCGGGCATGTCCGAGGCGATGAACATCTCGCCGTCCCCGAAGCCGACCGTGACCCCGCCGGCATTGCCCAGCCGTGCGGCCACCAGCATCCCCGGCTGATCGAGCGAGAGCACGACGATGGCGCTCGGCCCGCGCAGGTGGGTCAGCGCCAGGCGCACCGCTTCGGGCAGCGACGCCGCATCCCGGCAGTGCAGCCCCACCAGGTGCGCGATCACCTCCGTGTCGGTATCCGACTGAAATTCAATCCCCTCGGCTTCCAGTTCCGCGCGCAACTGGCGGAAGTTTTCGACGATGCCGTTCTGCACGACCACGAGCCGGCCGGTGAAGTCGGCGTGCGGGTGAGCGTTACGCTCGCTGGGCTTACCGTGGGTGGCCCAGCGCGTGTGCCCGATGCCGATGTGGCCTGCCACCGGCGCGTGCGCCAGCTTGACGACCAGATTGCTCAGCTTGCCCACGTCGCGGCGGATGGCGATCTGCCCGTCCTGGATGACGGCAATCCCCGCCGAGTCATAGCCGCGATATTCCAACCGCTGCAGGCCGTCCATGATGATCTGGGCCGCGTTGCGCGGGCCGATATAGCCGACGATACCACACATGAGAACCCCCTTGGAAATGATGAATGATGAATGATGAGTGATGAATGAAATCCTTTCGGTGTTCTTATTCATCATTCATCATTCATCGTTCATCATTCCATAAACTCGATCCATCGGCGTTGCGTGGGATCGGTTGCCGCGTAGTCGCCGCGCATATCGGCCGGCAAGAGCGCGGCGAGCTGGGCCATCGCCTCATCGGTCATCGCCCGCATATCGTCCCGGCCGGTCTTTTCCGGCTGCGCGGAGGGCCAGCGGACGCGAAATGGCCGGCCAAAGGTGAGTACAATCGGCGTGCGCTTGAGCAGCGGGAATGCGAACTTGAACTTCGGCGTGCCCGTCACCGCGCAGGGCATCCACCAGGCGTCGGGCGCGCGGCGGCCCACGAAAGCCAGGCCCTCTTTGGCGGTCTTGAGCGTCCCGTCCGGGCTGCGGGTGCCTTCCGGCGAGATCACGGAGATGTCGCCCGCCGAGAGGAGTTTCCAAGTGGCGCTGAGCGCGGCGCGATCTACCACCCCGCGCATGATGAAGATCACATGGTAACCGCGAAGCAGGAACCCGACCAACGGCCAGGAGGCCGCCTCGATCTTGGTCAGCGGCACGTTGTAGCGCGCGAGTTTGCCGCTGATGAGCACCGGATCCAGCCAGTGGATGTGGTTATAGTAGACGATCCCGGCGCCATCGCGCGGCAACTGCTCCATGCCGCGAATCTCCACGGTGACAAAAAGCCACATCAGGAAGCGCAGAACCCGGCCCCAAAACTGGCGATGGAGGGGCATCGAATACTTGCATTGTGTCACGGGCGTCTCTCCGCTCAACGGCTGCGCTGCGCCGCGGCCCACCGCTTCACCAGGCCGCGCACTCGTTCGACGGCCTCGTCGGCGGTCAGGGCCGTGCTGTCCACCATGATCGCATCGGCGGCCGCGGCCAGGGGCGAATGCTGGCGCTGCGAGTCAATCTCATCGCGGCGGCGTAACTCCCCCAGCACCCGGTCGAAATCCGCCTGCTCGCCTCGCGCCAGGCGTTCGCGATGCCGCCGCGTCGCCCGCTCAGGGAGGGTCGCATCCAGATAGATCTTGAGGTCAGCATCGGGCAGCACGACCGTGCCGATGTCGCGACCGACCATCACCACGCGGCCATCGGCGGCGATGCGGCGCTGCTGCGTCACCATCGCCTGGCGCACCCCGCGATAGGCCGACACCGGCGACACCGCCCGCTCGACCTCCGGCTTGCGGATCGCCCAACTCAGATCGGCGCCATCCACGTGTACGGTCACGTCGCGGCCATCGGCCACCGTCGGCGCCATGACCTGGATTTCGATCTGTTCGGCCAGGGCGGTAACAGCGGCCTCGTCGGCGATGGGGATGCCGCGCGCCAGCGCGGCGGCCGCCACCGCGCGATACATCACGCCCGTGTCGAGGTACAGGTAGCCATACTCCTGCGCCAGCCGGCCGCCGATCGTGCTCTTGCCGGAGGCCGCCGGCCCATCAATTGCGATCGTACTCGGTAGCAATCGCTTCACCTTCCTCTCTGCCTGTTCGACGGGCGGGGCGCCGTCTTGGGTGCGCCAGGCCGCCTCGCGCAGGGTGCGCACCTCGCCGGGGGTGAGGTCGCGCCACTTGCCGGGCCGCAGATCGCCCAGGACGAGCGGTCCCAGGCCGATGCGAATCACCCGCAATGCCTGATGGCCCAGCAAGGCCACCATGCGCCGCAACTGCCGCTTGCGCCCCTCGAACAGCGTCACCTTCAGCCAGCGCGAGGGCCGCGGTCGGGCCGGGCGCTGGCCTTCCGCGACGGCCGCGGCCGGGATCTTCGGCTTCTTGAACTCGGCCGGCGTCTCGTTCAGCAGTTCGGCGCGGGCGGGCGCGGTCGGGCCATCATCCAGCATGACGCCGTGCGCCAGCCGCCGGACCTTCCGGTCGTCGGGGATGCCCGCCACCTGCACCAGGTAGGTTTTCCCGTGCTCGTATTTGGGATGCAGCAAGCGTTGGGCCAGCTCACCATCGTTCGTCAGCAGCAGCAGCCCCTCACTGTCGTGATCGAGCCGGCCGACAACGAACAGACGCTCCGGGGCGGACACCAACTCTTTCCACGAAGGATATTCTGCCCGCACATCTTCGCTGGAGAGATAACCGTCCGGCTTGTGCAACATGATGTAGCGCAGCCGCTGCCGGCGGATCGGCTTGCCATCCACGCGGATGTCTGCGGCTGTGGGGTCCGCCTTCGTCCCCAGCTCAGTGACGACGCGGCCATCCACCGTGACCCGGCCGGCCTGGATCAACTCCTCGCAGGCGCGGCGCGAGCCGAGACCGGCCTGCGCCAGGATTTTTTGTAAACGTTCCTCAGTCATGAGCTAATTCCCCAATCATCATGGTCCTTGCCGGACCGTCAACGGCATCTCGGCCAACGAGCGGCCGGCAAAAGTCAAAGTCAACGTACCCACCGGCAGCGTGCCGGTCAACGGGACCGTTGGATCGAGCGTGCGCACCGGCTGCGCCAGCGACCACTGCCAGCGCGGCAAGAACAGGGCCGTCGCCGCGGCGGTCTGCAACCGATAGGCTGCGCCATCGGGACCGCTGACCCACGCCAGCGCGTTGTTGGGCAGGCCCACATTCTGCCACCGCCAGCCGCGATCCACAAAATCGAGCAGCGCCCGCGTGTCGGCATAGCGATCCTGGCTGCCGAGCACGACGGTCAACAGCCGATGGCCGTCCCGCGTCACCGACGCCACCAGGCACTCCCCCGCCGCATCGGACGTGCCCGTCTTCACCCCGTCGGCCCCGCGATAAACGCCGAGCAGCTCGTTGGTGTTGGTCAACGTCCGGCCGGCGATTTGGGCCGACGGGGTGGCAATGATCTGCGCCAGCAAAGGATAGGCCAGAACCGCCCGCGCCATGAGCACCAGGTCGGCCGCGGAGGTGGTCTCGCCCGGCTCGTCGCTGCCGTGGGCGTTGGTGAAACGCGTCCCCCGCAGCCCCAGCTCGGCGGCCGTCTCGCTCATCAGCCGGACGAACGCCGCCTCGCTCCCCGCCACGTGCTCGGCCAGCGCGACCGCTGCGTCATTGCCCGACGGCAGGAGCAGGCCATAGAGCAGATCGCGCACCGTCAGCGCCTCGCCGGTCACAAGACCCATCCGGCTGCCCGGCGTGCCCGCGGCCTGGGCTGAGATGATAACCCGTGCGTTTAGGTCGGCGCGACGGACCGTCACCAGCGCGGTCATCAGCTTAATCGTGCTCGCCGGCGGAAGCGGTTCGTTGGGTCGCAACGCGTAGAGCGTCTGCCCGGCATCGAGATCCACGACCAACGCGGCCCTCGCGGTCACGGCTGGCCGGCGGATCAGGCCAACCGCCGCCCGCACGTGCTCTGGATGCATCCGCAGCCCGCCTTGCCGGCCGTCGCTGATGACCGGCGGCCCGAAACCGAGGCAGGCCAGGCTGGCGACGAGCAGGAGCAGCACGGTCGCTGAGTGCTTCACGATCGAAGGGCGGCGCTTCGATCGTGAAGCACTAGCGTAGGCACGCTTCGCGTGAGC
>CAZYHE010000080.1:11288-11598 GCA_964647225.1 uncultured Anaerolineales bacterium | reverse complement strand
CGACCTGATCGTCCTGGGCGGTTGCGCAGCGGTCGAGCAAGCGGCGAGCAATGCCGGCCACGCCGTGACCGTGCCCTTCACGCCGGGTCGCACCGACGCATCGCAGGAGCAGACCGACGCGGTGTCGTTCGCCGTGCTCGAACCGGCGGCAGATGGGTTCCGCAATTATCAAAAGGCGAAATATGCAGTCAAGGCCGAGGAAATGCTGGTGGATCGTGCGCAACTACTGACGCTGACCGCGCCTGAGATGACGGTCCTCGTTGGCGGTATGCGCGTGTTGGGCGCCAACTACGGCAAGTCCCAGCACGGC
>CAZYHE010000080.1:0-11278 GCA_964647225.1 uncultured Anaerolineales bacterium | reverse complement strand
GGGGCGCTCACCAACGATTTCTTCGTGAACCTGCTCGACATGGGCACGGCGTGGCAGCCGACCGCCGCGGACGCTGACGTGTTCGAGGGACGCGATCGCGCGACGGGCGCGCTCAAATGGACCGGCACCCGCGTGGATCTGGTCTTCGGCTCGAACTCTCAACTCCGGGCCTTAGCGGAAGTCTACGGCGGTGCGGACGCCCAGGAGAAGTTCCTGCACGACTTCGTAGCGGCCTGGAACAAAGTCATGAACCTTGACCGTTTCGACCTCGCCTGATCGTAGCACCAAACCTGCTCCACGGCATGAACAGATCGCGCCACCGGTATTGCCGGTGGCGCGATCTGTCGTTTGGGCGGGGAAAGTTCGCCAACTTCACACATCTCCTTCACGATCTCTTCAAACCTCCACGCTATACTCAGGGCGTAGGTTGATGATCGGGCAAGCAACGAACGCCGGATCACACACAGAAAACAAGGAGAGATACCATGAACCTCAAGCAGAGCAAATTGGCACGGCTGGCCGCGACGGCGCTGGTAGCCGGTGGATTGTTGATCGGGACGTTGGCGGGCACGGCTTCGGCCGCCACTGTGGATCGCTACGGCGGGCCGACCAGCCGGACGACCGCCCCCGCGGCCGGGACGACCTGGCGCACGCCGGCCGCCCCGCTGGATGCCGCCGAGGTGACGGCGCTGACCGAGGCCATCAATGAGGAGTACGGCGCGCTGAACACCTATCAGGCGGCCATCAGCCAATTCGGAAACATCGCCCCGTTCAGCCAGATCGCCCGTTCGGAGCAGCAGCACGTGAACGCGCTGGCCCGACTCTTCACCAAGTACGGGCTGGCCGTGCCGACCAACCCCGGCCTGGCGAACACACCGACCTGGAACGCCGTGACCGACGCCTGCCAGACCGGCGTGGACGCCGAAATCGCGGATGCGGCGCTGTATGACGAACTGAAGTCGTCGGTGGACAACACCGACATCCTCCAGGTCTTCGCCAACCTGCAAGCCGCCTCGCTGAAGAGCCATCTGCCGGCCTTCGAGGCGTGCAACTGAGACAAGCCAGACCTAGGGTCTCAAAGGACAACTGAGACCCTAAGGGTTTGCGAAACCCTTAGGGTCTCAGTTGTAAAATATCAAGAATTGTAAAATCTAATAAAATACTATTTGACAAGTCCTCCCAGTCGTTGTATCATAGGCACCAATGACGCTTGGGAGAGCCACCCTTGTCCGACAAACTCCTCACCACCCGTGAACTGGTAGACCTGCTCCAACTCGACCGCGTGACCATCTACAAGATGGTCAAGGACGGTGAGTTGCCCGCGCTGCGCGTGGGCGGACAGTGGCGCTTTTCGTCTGAGGCGATTGACGCCTGGCTCAAGGTCCAGCATAACGAACCGTCGGCTGAACCGGCCCGCCAAGTGGTGCCGACCGACCTCGCGAGTCTGCGTCTCACCGATCTGGTCTCCATCGCCACCCTGCAAAGCATCCAGGATCAATTCGCCCAGTTATTGGGCGTGGCGGCGTTCATCACCGACCTGGACGGCCAGCCGCTTGCGCCGTGCAGCCGGTGCAGCCGCTTCTGCCAACTGGTGCATACGACTGCCGCGGGGACGGCGAGTTGCCAGGCTTCATGGCGCGCCGTCGCCCGCTCGGCCGACGAGGGGGTGAATGTCCACACCTGCCACGCTGGCATCCGCTACGCCAGCGCGCCCGTGATGGTGGGCAGCCAGCGGGTGGGCATGGTCACGGCCGGCCAATTCCTCACCGAGGCGCCCGACCCCGCGACCTTCCGCCAGCAAGCGCTGCGCACCGGCGCCCGCATCGGCGTGGACGGCGAGGCGCTGGCCGCAGCCGATGGCTCCGTGGAGATCGTCAGCGCGGAGCGCGCCTTGCAGATCACCCGGCTGCTGGCCGTGATCGCCAACGCGCTCTCCAGCATCGGTTACCAGGGCTACCTCGCACGCCAGGCGCTGGCGAGGATCTCCCAGATCAATCCCTGATTTTTCACGTTCATCTCTCTTCTCAGGAGTGTGTCGTGCGCAAGCCTGCTATCTTGAAAAAGAACGCCACCTGGTTGATCGGCCTGGCCGTGACCCTGACCGTCATCCTCATCCCGCTGCTGCTGTTGCGGCCGCCGAGCACCGATGCGCTGGACAATCCCGCAGCCAAGATCGTCACGCGGGTGCCAGAGACCGACCACGCCCACCTGCTGAAAGGGCCGTATGCCAGCGGGCCGGAAGTCACCCAGGCCTGCCTGACCTGCCATCCCAACTCCGCCGCGCAGGTCATGGCGACCACGCACTGGACATGGGAAAGCGCGCCGGTGCTGGCCGCCTGGCGCGGGCAGACGGTGACGATCGGCAAGAAGAACCAGATTAACAACTTCTGCATCAGCGCGCAGGGCAACGAGAACACCTGCATGAGCTGCCACGCCGGCTACGGCTGGGAAAACGACCAGTTCGACTTCAACGACCCGACAAAGGTGGACTGCCTGGTCTGCCACGCCGATCGCTCCGCCTACGGCAAAGGAGACTACGGCTATCCGCTGCCGGAGGTGGATTTGGCTGCGGCCGCGCAGAGCGTGGGACTGCCCACGCGCGAGAACTGCGGCTTCTGCCACTACGACGGCGGCGGCGGCAACAACGTCAAGCACGGCGACCTGGACTCCAGCCTCAACTTCCCCTCCGAAAACCTGGACATACACATGGGTGGGCTGAACTTACAGTGCATTGACTGCCATCGCGGCACGAATCACGTGATCAAGGGCCGTCTGCTGGGCGACAATCTGACCATTGCGGCGCAAGAACAGGTGCAATGCGCCGATTGCCATGCGGCCGCGCCACACGAAGATGCGCGCATCAACGCCCATACCGCCAGCGTCGCCTGCCAAACGTGCCACATCCCGGCGGTAGCGCTCAAAAATCCGACCAAAGTGACCTGGGACTGGTCCACCTCCGGCCAGGATCGGCCCGAAGACCACTACACCTACTTGAAGATCAAGGGCGATTTCCACTACGAGACCGATGTTGCTCCCACTTACCGCTGGTTCAACGGCAGCAACGCGTACCGCTACATCTTGGGGGATAAGATTGATCCCAGCCAGCGGGCGTTTATCAACGTGCCGGCGGGCGATATCAAGGATCCGAACGCGAAGATTTTTCCCTTCAAGGTGCATATCGCCAAGCAGCCCTACGACACAGTGAACAAGACCCTGCTGGCCCCACGCACCAGCGGCGCGGGCGGCTACTGGACGACCTTCGACTGGCCCTCGGCGCTGGCGCTAGGTGCGCAGGACGCCGGCATCTCTTTCTCCGGCCAATATGGCTTCGCCGAGACCTGGATGTATTACCCGGCGACGCACATGGTGCAGCCTGCTGATAACGCGCTGCAATGCGAAGCGTGTCACGGCCCCGATGGCCGCATGGATTGGCAGGCTCTGGGCTATGATGGCGACCCGATCACATGGGGCAGCCGCGCACAGGTGAAATAAATGAAAACACTGCACCGCCTACGCATCATTGTCATTCTGGGGGGGCTGCTCCTGGCCGCCGGACTGGGCCTGACCGGCGCGGCCGCGCAACCCACTAACCGCCCGCCCGCACAGACCGCCCGGCTGCATCCGCAGTTCGCGCTGCTGGACGCGCAAGGCAACAACGTGTTAGTTTCGGGTCAGCCGGTCTCCACGCTCAAGACGTGCGGCGGCGCGTGCCACGACACGACCTTCATCCAGTCCCACAGCTACCACGCGACCCTGGGCCTGGACGAATTCGGCCAGCCCGGCACGATCGCGGATGGCCGCGCCTGGGACACCAGCCCCGGCGCGTTCGGCCGCTGGGATCCCCTGCGCTACCGCTATCTCTCCCCGGCCGGCGATCCCCTGCTCGACCTGGGCACGGCCGATTGGGTGAAGGAGTTCGGCGACCGCCACGTGGGCGGCGGGCCGGCGCTCTACGCCCGCAATGGGCAGCCGTTGACCGGGCTATCGGCCGATGCGCGCAACCCGGAGACCGCGGCGCTCGATCCCGCCACGGGCAAAGCGACCGCCTGGGATTGGAGCGCATCGGGCGCGGTGGAGCTGAACTGCTTCTTATGTCACCTGCCCAACCCAAACAACGCCGCCCGCATCACTGCCCTGCAAGGCGGTGATTTTCGCTGGGCCAATACCGCGACCCTGGTGGGCACGGGGCTGGTGGAGCGCGCGGGCGATCGCACGGATCGCCCCTACCGGTGGAACCCGGCCGCGTTCGACGCGGCGGGCCTGCTCAAGCCTGAATCCGTGGTCGTGCAGGATCCCAGCAACGCCAGCTGCGGCCAGTGCCACGGGTTGGTGCATACCGACGCCAAGACGCCGCTGTCGCTGACCACTGCCGCCGACACGCCCTGGAACACACTCACCACCGGCCAAATCATCGCCGGGCAGCAGATCGCCGGTTCTGGCATGAACCTGGCCGACAAAGCAGCCCTGACGCGGCCCTGGGATGTCCACGCCGCCCGCCAGGTGCAATGCACCGACTGTCACTTCGCGCTCAACAACCCGATCTACTTCCAGGAAAGCGCCCTCACGCGGCCCGATCACCTGGCCTTCGACCCGCGGCGGCTCGACCTGGGCGAATATCTCCAGCGGCCGGTGCATGACTTCGCCAAGGGCGCGGTGGCGCAGCACGCCATCGCCCCGGAATTGGCCGACACCATGCGCCGCTGTGAGAGCTGCCACAACGCCGCGGCGACCCACGGCTGGTTGCCCTACACGCAACGCCATCTCGACACCGTGGCCTGCGAAAGCTGCCACATCCCCCAGCTTTACGCGCCCGCGCTGCAAAGCGTGGACTGGACCGTGCTGACGGCTGACGCCGAGCCACGGCGCGAATACCGTGGGGTGACGGGCGACCCGCTGGCCGCGACCTCGCTCGTGACCGGCTTCCAACCCACGCTGATCTCCCGCCAGGACGTGGACGGCAAGACCCGGCTGGCTCCGCACAACCTGATCACCGCCTGGTATTGGATCTACGGCGATCCGGCGCGACCGGTGCGGCTGCAAGATCTCAAAGCCGCCTGGTTTGACGGCAAAACGTATGCGCCCCAAGTGCTGGCCGCGCTGGATACCAACCGCGACGGCGCGCTGGCTGAGGCTGAACTGGTGTTGGACACGCCAGCCAAGCAAAACGTCATCGCGACCCGGCTGGCGGCGCTGGGCCTGGCCACCCCCCGCATCGCGGGCGACGTGCAGCCCTACGCCATCAGCCACAACGTGACCGACAGCAAATGGGTGACGCGCGAATGCACGGCCTGTCACGGCGATGCCTCGCGGCTGATCCAGCCCTTCACCCTGGCCGCGGCCGGCCCGGCCGGCGTCACCCCCGCCCGGCGGACCGGCGGGAATGCCGCGTTGAGCGGCGATGTGCGCATCGGGGCGGGCGGCGTCCTGCACTATCAAGCGGCCCCCGACCGGGACGGCCTATACATCTTCGGCCACTCGCGGATCGCGTGGGTGGATTGGTTCGGTCTGCTCGCCTTCGTGGGCACGCTGGCGGGTGTGGCCGCGCACGGCGGTCTGCGCTTCTTCAGCTCGCTGCGGCTGCCCAGGCACTCACCGCAGCTCAAACAAGTGTACATCTACACCGTGTACGAGCGGTTCTGGCACTGGCTCCAGACCTTCACCATCGTGGGGCTGATCTTCACCGGGCTGATCATCCACAAGCCTGCCATCTTCGGCATCTTCGCCTTCCGGTCGGTGGTGTACGTCCACAACGTGCTGGCGATCATCGTCATCATCAACGCCGGCCTCTCGCTGTTCTATCACCTGGCGAGCGGCGAGGTCAAGCAGTTCTTGCCCCGGCCGCAGGGCTTGTTCGACCGGCTCATCGTGCAGGCGAAGTACTATCTGTCCGGCATCTTCAAGAACGAGCCGCACCCCTTCGAGAAGACGCCGCAGCGCAAACTCAACCCGCTGCAGCAGATCACCTACTTCGGGCTGCTCAACGTGCTGCTGCCCGCCCAGATCATCACCGGCGCGCTGATCTGGGGCGCGCAGCATTGGCCCGACGTGGCGCAGCGCGTCGGCGGGCTACCCCTGCTCGGTCCCCTGCACTCGCTGATCGCCTGGCTGCTCGCCGCGTTCGTCGTGATGCATGTCTATCTGACCACCACCGGCCACACCCCGTTGGCGCTCATCCAGGCGATGATGCTGGGGTGGGAAACGGTGGAAGCGCACGAAGCCCATCCCCAAGCTCCCGCGGCGCTCATCGGTCGCGGGGAAGCGTTGAAACCCGCCCAGGAGGCATCGCATGGCAGTTGAAACCGGAACCCCGCGCAAGCCGCGAGCGTGGCGCGAGATCTTTGCGCCGCGGCCGACCCAACCCTACATCCATCCCTACCTGGCCGGCGCGCTGCTCGGCGTGGTGCTGTTCACCGCCTTCTTCCTCACCGGCAACGGGCTGGGGGCTTCCGGCGGGCTGAACAACATCATCGGCTTCTTCGAAGACCTGATCGTGCCCGGCCACGTGGATCGCGTGCCCTACCTGGTGAAGATCGCCGGGGGCGACAAGAACCCGCTGGACTCGTGGCTGGTGTTCATGGTGTTCGGCACCTTGCTGGGCGGCTTCGTCTCCGGCTGGCTGGGCGGCCGCCTGAAGATCGAGACGATCCACGGCCCGCGCATCACCCCGCGCACTCGCTGGGTCATGGCTTTCCTCGGCGGCGCGATCATGGGCTACGGCGCGCGTTTCGCCCGCGGCTGCACCTCCGGGCAGGCCCTTTCCGGCGGCGCGGTGCTCTCGGTCGGGTCGTGGGCCTTCATGTTCGCTGTCTTCGGCGGCGCCTACGCGCTGGCCTATTTCTTGCGCAAGTTCTGGAATTGAAGGCATAGGAGGCACGATGGCGCCTTTTCCGCTGACACTCTCAACCTATCTCGGCCACTGGGGCCAATACATCGTCTATCTGCTGATCGGCTTCGGCTTTGGTTATATCCTGGAAAGCGCCGGCTTCGGCAACTCGCGCAAGCTCGCCGGGCAGTTCTACTTCAAAGACCTGACCGTGCTGAAGGTGATGTTCGGCGCGATCGTGACGGCCATGGTGCTGATCTTCGCCGCGTCCGGCCTGGGACTGCTGGACTACAACCTGGTATGGGTCAACCCCACCTACCTGTGGCCCGGCATCGTCGGTGGGCTGATCATGGGCGTGGGGTTCATCGTCGGCGGCTTCTGCCCCGGCACCTCACTGGTCGCCCTGGCGACCCGCAAGATTGACGGGCTGTTCTTCGTCCTGGGCGGGCTGTTCGGCATCTTCCTCTTCGGCGAAACGGTGGATTCCTTCGCCGGATTCTGGAATTCGTCGTACCTGGGCCGCTTCACCATCCCCGATTGGCTGGGGCTGCCCACGGGCGTGGTGGTGTTGGGCCTGGTGCTGATGGCGCTCTTCATGTTCTGGGGCGGCGAACAGTTGGAGCACATCTTCGGCGGGCGAGACCTGAAGCGGGAGCCGCGGGCGCGCTATGCCGGCGCGGGCGCGCTGGCGTTGGCCGCGGGCGCGCTGATCTTCATCGGCCAGCCCACCACGACGGACAAGTGGCAGGCGCTGGAACCCACCAAAGCGCCGCTGCTGGCCGAGCGCGCGGTGCAGATCCACCCCGGCGAGCTGCTGGATGCGCTGCACAACGACGCGCTGAAGGTGATCCTGCTGGACGTGCGCAGCGAGGCGGACTACAACCTGTTCCACCTCGCCGGCGCGCAGCGGGTGACGCTCGCCGCGCTGCCCGACCGGATCCCCGCCTTGCTGCTGGAACCCGCCAACACGATCTTCGTGACGCTGAGCAACGACGAGACGGCCGCCACCGAGGCGTGGAAACGGCTGACCGCCGAAAGCGTGCCCAACGCGTACATCCTGGCGGGCGGCGTCAACGGCTGGCTGGACACCTTCGCCGGCGCCGACCCGAAGCTGCGCAAATCCACAGCCGCCGCGGCGAATGATGGCCTGCGCTACGAGTTCGCGCTGGCCCTGGGCGCCCAGTCGCCGGCCGCCACGCCCGACCCGCACAAGTTCACCGTGGAATACACCCCGAAGATCCAGCTCAAGCTCAAGCGCGGGCCTTCCGGCGGCGGTTGCGGGTAATCACAAATGTTGGTCCCAGGCCGTATCTGCGGAGAAGATTCAGCGTTCATCTGAATGGATGCATAGATAGCCGGCCTCCGACCGTTTCGGAGCAGCATCTCAGTCCAGGAGGATTTTCCCATGAAGAAGACACTCACCAGCCTGTTCATCGTGGTTTTGCTCTCCCTCGCTTTGGCGTTGCCCGCATCTGCCGGCGGCGGCCAGGTGCGCGGGGAGAACGGTCAGGGTTCAGTCCACCAAGTGCAGGATCAGAACCCGCCGCCGTTCCAACCGTAGACTGTAGCCTGAAGCAGTTGCGCCAAGGAGCCGCCTGACCCCGATGTGGGTCAGGCGGCTTTTTCGGTTATAATCGGCTTCTACGAACTCTTCCATTTCCGAAAGGCAACACACAGCATGACGAATCCCATCCGGCTCCTCGACCTCGGCCTTGTGCCGCCCATGCGCTCGCAGACCATCTACCACGCCGTCGGCCACGCGCTGACCCGCCCCCTGAACGGAGTCGCCGGGCCTGTCCTGAGCGGAGTCGAAGGATCGCCCGACACGATCATCCTCGTCGCGCCCCAGACCCCTTACGTCTGCATCGGCTACCACCAAGACCTGGAGCGCGAGGTGGACCTGGACTACTGTCGCGACCACGGCCTGCCTGTGGCGCGGCGCGAGGTGGGCGGCGGCGCAGTCTATCTGGACGCGGGCCAGCTTTTCGTGCAGTGGGTTTTTCACCGCGACGCGCTGCCCGCCAGCCTGGAAGCCAGGTTCGAGCTGTACATCCGGCCGCTGGTCGAGACATACCAGGCGTTGGGCATCGCGGCCTATCACCGGCCGGTCAACGACATCCACGTCGCGGGCAAGAAGATCGGCGGCACGGGCGCGGCGCAAATGGGCGAAGCCGAGGTGCTGGTCGGCAGCCTGATGTGTACCTTCGACAAGGCGACCATGGCCCGCGTGCTCAAGGTCTCGTCCGAGAAGATGCGCGACAAGATCTTCGAGAGCCTGGAACAGTACATGACCACGATGGCCGAGCAGCTCGGCGGCGCTCGCCTGCCCGACCGCGCCGCGGTGCGCGACCTCTACCTGGCGCGCGTGGCGGCCGCGCTGGGCCGAGAGATCGTCCCCGGCGCGCCGACCGCGGCCGAGTTGGCCCTGGCCGCCGAGTTGGACGACCGTTTCGTCTCCGCTGAATGGCTCTCCCAGAAAGGCGGGCTGCGCCGGGCGGGGGTGAAGATCCACGAGGACGTGCAGGTGGCCGAAGGCGCGTTCAAAGCGCCGGGCGGCCTGATCCGGGCGACGGTGCGGCTGCGCGCGGGCCGGGTGGATGACCTGGAGCTGGCCGGCGACTTCACGATCTTCCCGGCCGCGGCCGTCGCCGATCTGCAAGCCGCGGCGCGCGGCGCCAGCCTGACCCGCGACGCGTTGGCCGAACGATTCGCCGCGGCCTATCGCGACCGGGCGATCCAGGCGCCCGGCGTCACGCCCGCGCACCTGGTCGAGGCCGTGCTGGTCGCCGTCGCCGCGCGCGCCTGACGCCGCGCGTACTTGTCCGCGCCCCCGCTTCATGTTATGATCTGCACACATCCGCATCATTCCCGGCGTCCCACTCTGGCCGGCATCGCGTCGTATATTGCGCCCGGCAGTGCGAATCCGGCCCTGGTGCAGGAATCTCACTTCACGCGGAGGCAACGTGGCAAGCCACGATTTCAACCGACCGAACATCCTCTTCGTCTTGACCGATGACCAGGGCGCGTGGGCCATGGGGTGCGCGGGCAACCGCGAAATCCGCACCCCCAACCTGGATCGCCTGGCCGCGACCGGCATCCGCTTCGCAAATTTCTTCTGCGTCTCGCCAGTCTGCTCGCCGGCGCGGGCTTCGATTCTCACCGGCCGCATCCCATCGCAGCACGGCATCCACGATTGGCTGCGCGGGGGCAACACGACCAGCGAGGGCAAGCTGACCGAATACCTGGCGGGCCAGCCCGGTTACACGGACGCTTTGGCCGCGGCCGGCTACACCTGCGGGATCAGCGGGAAGTGGCACCTGGGCGATTCGCACCATCCCCAGAAGGGCTTCACCTTTTGGGAAACCCATGCCACGGGTGGCGGGCCATACTGCGGCGCGCCGATGATCCATGCGGGCGAAGCCTATTCAGAGCCGGCCTACGTCACCGACAAAATCACCGATAACGCGCTGACCTTCCTGGAACAACAGGCTGGCAGCGAAGCGCCCTTCTACCTGGGCGTCCACTACACCGCGCCGCACAGCCCGTGGGATCGCGACAACCATCCGAAAGACCTCTACGACGCGTACCTGCGTGAATGCCCGTTCGACTCGACCCCGCGACTACCGATGCACCCCTGGCAGATCAGTAGCGCGCCCTACGGCCACGACGCGGAGACCCGCCGCGCGATCCTGGCCGGCTACTTCACCGCGGTCACGGCGATGGACGCCAACGTGGGCCGGCTGCTCGACTGGCTGGAGGCGCGCGGGCTGCGCGAAAACACGCTGGTGATCTTCTCCGGCGACAACGGCATGAACATGGGGCATCACGGCATCTACGGCAAGGGCAATGGCACCTTCCCGCTGAACATGTTCGACACCTCGGTCAAAGTGCCCGTGCTGATCTCCCGACCGGGCCGCGTGCCGCAGGGAATCATGAACGATGACTTACTGAGCCACTACGACGTGCTGCCGACGCTGCTGGATTATGTGGGGCTGCCCAATCCCCAGGCGGAGAACCTGCCCGGCGCCAGCTTCGCGGGGCTGCTGCGCGGGGAGCGCGGGGCGGCGCGGGAGAGCGTGGTCGTGTTCGATGAATACGGCCCGGTGCGGATGATCCGGGATCACGCGTGGAAGTACATCCACCGCTACCCGTATGGCCCGCACGAATTCTACGACCTGGCGAACGACCCCGACGAGCAAAACAACCTGATCGCCAGCCCGGAGCACGCCCCCCGCATCGCCGAGATGAAAGGGCAGCTCGACGCCTGGTTCGTGCGCTATGCCGATCCCGCGCGGGATGGCATACGCGAGCCGGTGACGGGCAAAGGGCAGTTGGGATGGGCCGGACCGAGGGGCCGCGGCGCAAAGATCTTCGCCGACGACTTCCGGCGTCTGGCCGAGGTGTTGCAGGAGCAGGACGGCGCGGCGAAGATGGGCGCGGCGTTTATTTGAACGC
>CAZYHE010000079.1:0-11636 GCA_964647225.1 uncultured Anaerolineales bacterium | reverse complement strand
GCGCCGATGTTGATCACGCTGGCGCGGAAGGCGATGCAGATGCCCAGCCCCACCAGCAGCAGCGGCGTCGCCTTCACCAACGACTGGGTGAAGCCCGACACGCTGCCGAACACGCCGGTGAGCATGGAAGCGTAGGCCGAGAAGGGGTTGGCGCCCAGGAGCACCAGCATCACCGCGCCGATGAGCAGCGCGGCCCCCATCGCCAGGGCGAGCGGCGCGGCGCTGATGGCCATGCTGCCCCAATCAATTGCAGGCTTGCGACGCGAGCGAGATGCGGGGACGGTTACGTCAGTTGGCATAGGCTCACCTCCGAGGTGTGGCGCACTAAAGATGGAATTGATGAGATCAAGAGGGCTACCTCGACAGTCGCCAAACGACAATCGTCTGATGAGTGGCGAGTAGCGATAGTTTAGCATGGAACAGACGGGCTGTCAAAAGATCTGTCTGTCAGCTTTCGCCCGCGAATCCAGCATAATGGCCCAGTCGTGGTATAATTGTGTAACATCGGTAACAGTCCACTCAGGGAGAGATTTGTCCATGAAATATCGTACCTTCGGTCGCCTCGCTTGGCGGCCATCGGCGCTCGGTTTCGGCGCGATGCGGTTGCCCACCCTCGGCGGCGACTCGGCCCAGATTGACGAGCCGGAAGCCACCCGCATGATCCGCTACGCGATTGACCACGGCGTGAACTACTTCGATACGGCCTATGGGTATCACCAGGGCAACAGCGAGCGCGTGCTGGGCCGGGCTTTGCAGGACGGCTATCGGGCGCGCGTCAAGCTGGCGACGAAGATGCCGGCCTGGCTGGTCAAGTCGGCCGACGACTTCGACCGCTTCCTGGACGAGCAGTTGGCGAAGCTCCAGACGCCGTTCATTGACTTCTACCTGATCCACGGCCTGCGGGCCGAGCGTTGGCAGACTGTGCGCGACCTGGGCGTCCGGGCGTGGGCCGAGCGCAAGATCGCCGAAGGCAAGATCGGCGGCCTGGGCTTCTCGTTCCACGACAGCTTCGAGGTGTTCAGCCAAATCCTGAACGAATACGACGGCTGGGCGATGTGCCAGATCCAGTACAACTACATGGACGTCGAGCACCAGGCCGGCGTCCGCGGCCTGCAGCTCGCGGCCGAGCGCGGGTTGGCCGTCGTGGTGATGGAGCCGTTGCGCGGCGGGCTGCTGGCCGGGCCGCCCCCGGCCAGCGTCCAGGCGCTCTGGGACGCCGCGGCCATCCGGCGCACCCCGGCCGACTGGGCGCTGCAATGGGTGTGGGATCAGCCCGAGGTCTCGGTGGCGCTCAGCGGGATGAGCACGATGCAACAGGTAGTGGAGAACCTCGCCAGCGCCGAGCGGTCGGCCGCGGCGCCGCTGTCGGCGGATGAGCTGGCGCTCGTGGGCCGTGTGCGCGACCAATATCGGATGCTCACGCCGATCCCCTGCACCGACTGCAAATACTGCCAGCCGTGCCCGCACAAGGTGGCGATCCCGCGCATCTTCGACCTCTACAACATGGCGATGATCTACAACGCGCCCGACCGGGCGCGGCGGGCCTACCAGCAATGGGTACGCGAAGATGAGCGAGCGAACTGCTGCCTGGAGTGCGGGGAGTGCGAGTCGAAGTGTCCGCAGGGAATCCAGATCATCGAATGGCTGGGGAAGGTGGATCGCTATCTGACGATGGAGACGGCCTGACGGTCAGCGACAGCCAGAAGGCAAGCTGCCATCAACCCGGATCAGCGCGCACGGCGGCAGCGTAAGCGTCAGGCAACCATCCGCGGTCGCGATGGCGGCCCCTGCACGAGCGCGATAGGCTTCCGGCGCGCACATGGCCGTTTCAGCATGGCCGGCGTCCAGCATCCGCGCTGAGATTGTGGCCGGCAGGCCGCGCAGTGCGACGGTCTGCGGTTCGGCCGTCAGGTTAGCCGCCAGCACGCGCAGCCGGCCATCTTTGCGCAGCGCCAGGCCATCCAGGATCAGAGCGTCGCTGGGGCGCAGCGCCATAACTTCGCCGCCGGCGAATTCGGCCACATCCGCCAGCACGTGATAGAGCGGGAAGACGCAGCCCCCCAGCCCCTCGAACGGCGGCGCGGGCGAACCGGCCGCGGTCTCCATCACCCCGCACCAGCCGGTCGTCTCGTAGTAAGTTACGCTGGCTGCACCGCCCAACGCCAGGTATTTCAGGCTGCTGGCGGTCCAACCTGCGGCGAAGAGGGACATCTGTCGCACATCCACGGCGGGCGGCAGCATCCCCGGCGGACGGTTTGAACCGTCGGGCGGTTCGGCCGCGGTCGCGTGCGGGTTGAAGCGCCGCTTGAGCGTGACCGGGCTGACGAACACCGGCAGGCCGCAGCCCAGCCGCCGCGCGTTCGCGACCACCGTGGCCTGGGTGCGCAGCGTCTCGGCCAGCGAGGCGTTGTCAAACGCGTGCTCCTGCGGGTGGATGGCAAAGGTCAGCGCGTCAATCTGGTCAAGCGGCGGCAGATTGCGCGCCAGGAAGATGTAGTCGGCGTTCGTCCCTGCGACGAGGCGCGCCACGGGCCGACGGTTTAAACCGGCCGCCCGGTGACGCCGGGCGGCCGCGATGATCTCTGCGATCGGCGCGCCGCCGCCGAAATGTTCGCGCGTCGGGTAGATCAGGAAGGCCGACACCGGCGGCCGGAGCGCCGCCAGCGCACGGCGCAACGCGGCCAACTCCTGGTCGGCGCCCGCCGCGGAGAGAAAAAGGGCCAGGTGCAGCGAGACGCCCAACGCCGTCGTGTCCTCGGACGCGCGGCGCAGCGCGGCCTCCCAGCCCGGCTCGGTCAGGCGCAGGTCGGCGCGCAGATGGTCGAGCCGCAAGGCCCGCAGCCGTTCGACTTCCCGCGGGGCGAGCGGCTCCCCGTGGCTGGCGCTGCCCAACCCCAGGCGCGGGAGGGGCGCGGCCGGCGCGGCGGCGTCCACGGTCAAGGTCAGCGTCGCGGGCACGGGGGCGACTGCGACGCGGGGGCCGGGGCGCTCGTCACGCAGCGTCAAGGTGATCGCCTGCTGCATCCGTGCGCCGGCCTGGACTTCGACCGGATAGGGCAGTCGCAGCGGGGTGCCGAAGGTCTTGTACGACGCGTCGGTCCAGTTGCGCTGATCCTCCATCTCGAAGGTCTCGCCCGCGAAGCGCAGTTCGGCCCACACCCCCGGCGACACCTCGTGGCTCAGCCCTGCCATCTCGGCGAAGGGCCGCACCGGCTGGTCGGGGACGACATCCACCGGCAGCGTGCCCTGTTCGATCGTCCCGTCCACGTGCGTCACGCGCGCGGCCGCGCCGGCGGCCTCAGCTCCGTGCAGCACACAGAAGCCGATGCGGTTGCGCAGGAAGGCGTTGTGCGCCACTCCGTCCATGCTGAAGCGGATCGTGCCATCAGCCGCGCCCGTGATCTCGCCGCGCCAGGCGAAGTGGATCTCGTCCTGGCGATTTTCCACGTCGAACTGGATGCGAAACGCGCTCGCGCCCACGTCCATGACCACGTTCGAGAGAACCGGCGCGACCGTGCCCCAATTTCGATCCCGAATCGCCACATAGACCCGGCGCAGCACCTCGACCTCGCCCAGCCGGATGGCGCGCAGGTCGCCGCCTTCCCAGAACAAACTCAGCGGCCCCGCGCGCAGCGGAACCCGCTCCGGCAGCGGCTCATCCTTGCCGTAGCACAGGACGCGTGGCGGTAGCATGTCGTTGCTCCTGGAGGAGGTGGGTAGATAAGTAGACAAGGAGGCGGGTAGACAAGGAAACGAGGTTCATGCCCGCGCCGCGCCTCCTTGTTTCCCCGTTTCCTCGTCACCCCTTCGCCCGCCCCTGCGTGATCGCCTTGACCTGCGCCAACACGTTGTCCGGCTCGAACACCTGCTTCCAGTCAGGCCGCAGCAGTTGATCCATCGCGCGCGCGACGGCCAGCTTGGCGCCGTCGGAGAACTGGGCGTCCAGGTAGCCGAACAGGATACCGGTGTTGACGTTCATGTGCCCCAGCGCGAACTCGCGCGCGGCTTCGGCCGGCACGCCGCGGCGCACAGCTTCTTCGATGGCCTCCCTCATCACGAACATGCAGGTCAGGATCACCGTCTCGGACATGGCCGGCTCCAGGATCGCCATCTGCTCGACCGTGACGCGGTAGGCGTTCATCACCGGCGCGAACATCAGCCGGGCAATCCGCTCGCCGAGCCGATAGTCGTCCTCCGATCCTTGCATCAGAGCGCAGACGATGTGCTGTTTCGCCGCGATGCCGCCCCAGAAATCGCGCCGCGCCTCCGGTTCGATCTCGTCGTTGACGATGGGCGGATGGCAGGGATGGACGATGAAATAGGCGATATCGCCGCGGGCGGGCAGCTCACCGCCGTGCGGCGCGGCCGGGTCCAGGCAGATCACCAGCGCGCCGGGGCGGAGTTGCGGGACGACCGCGTGCGCCACTGCGCCGAGCACCGTGTCGGGCACGGCCAGGATGGCGACATCGGCCTGGCCACAGGCGGCTTCCTGGGGGGTGGCGGCCAGGCACGCGGCGGCCAGCCGGGCCAGGCCAGCTTCGCCCGCCTCGACGTAGAGCGTGGTGAACTCGGACACATGCTGCAAGCGATTGCGGATGCGCGTGCCGATCTTGCCGGCCGCGCCGAACAGTGCGATGACGGTCATGGTGTCGCTTTACTCCCTGATGAAGCGCCGCAGATAGGCGATGCCCTCGTCCACCCAACGCTGCTCCAGCGCGATGGTCTGGTCGAGGGTGGACTGTTCCGGCGGCCAGACCTCCAGGATGACGTTGTAGCGCGCGCCCGCGGCGTTCAGCGTGTCCAGCAGCCACGGCGTGTCGAGCTGGCCCTGGCCGGCGGGCCGGCCCTCGACGATGAAGCCCATCATGTGCCAGGCGCGTTGGACGGCGAAATCCTTGTGGTGCAGGCAGACCGTGTGGGGCGCGAGGATCTCGGTAACGTAGCGCCAGCCCTCGGATACCGCCAGCGAATTGACCATGTCGAGCACGACCCCCAGCCGCGGGCTGCCGATTTGTTCGAGCGCCCACGCGAGATCGCGGGCCGGGATCAGGCCGTTCTCCAGCCCCAGCCGCAGGCCGGCCGCCTCCAGGTCGGGCAGGATGGTCCGCAGGTGTGCGGGGAGCGCCGCGCGCGGCGGGGTGACGCCGCCGACCTCCGGGACGGTGCGCAGCAGCCGTGCGCCGATGCGCACCGCCAGCGCGATCTGCTGCCGCAGATGGTCGGCCTCCAGCCCGCGCGTGCCCAGTTCCAACTCGATGTCCCACGCGGCCGCCTGCTCGATCAGCGCAGCGAGTTCGTTCTGCGGGAGATCGGCCAGCGGCAGGTTCGGCCCGTATTGCACGACGTGCAACCCCAGCTCGTGCGTCCGGCGCAGCAGGTCGAAGGCCGTCATGGGGCGTTCCGGCCGAGCCTCCCGCCCGCCGCCTGTGATGCCGATCGCCCACATGGTGGCGTATGTGCCGATGCCCAGTTTCATGGCTGTCTCCGGGAAGCCGCGTCCCGCTCACACATTGCGGATGCCCGTCAGGTCGCCGTTGGTCGCGGCCGCCAGCACCAAGCCCATGAACTCGTCCACCATCTCGGCGGTCATCGGCACGGGCATGTTCTCCAGCTTGCTCTTGAGCTGCGGGTTTTTCGCGGCCGCCAGCGCACGGGTGATGTGTTCCGGCGTGAAGCCGGGCACATCGGCCAGGCGCGTGGGGAAGCCCACCGCGGCCTCGAACGCGATCATCCCCTCGGCCACGGCCAGGCCCAGGTCGCGGCCCGCCAACCGGTCGAGATCGGCGGAGATGTAGCCCGCATCCCGGTAGATCTGGCCGACCATGCGCAGGGGCGCCTCGATGGCCGGCGCAAAGAAGACGGTCCAGTACGGGTTGAGCATCCCGCAGGCGCGGCCGTGCGACAGCACGTCCACCAGCGAGAAGCTGGTCAGGTGCGCGCCGTTTGTCCCGCCGATCATGATGGCGTAGCCGCCCAGGTCGGTCGCCAGGCCCAGCGCCTCGCGGCCGCGCGCGTCGCGCGGGTCGGCCAGCACGCGCGGCAGGTGATTCACGACCAGGCCGATCGCTTCTTGGGCCACGGCGGCCGCCCGGCTATACTCCGGCTTGCCCATCGCCGAGTAGAGCACCTCCAGCGCGTGCGAAATACCGTCCAGCGCGCCGTCGGCGGTCAGGCCGGGGGGCGCGTCGAAGGTGGTCTCGTAGTCGAACACCGGCCGCTGCGGCACGATCGCCAGGTCAATGACCAGCTTTTTCTGACCGGTGTGCAGGTCGGTGATGTTGGAGTATTTGGTCAGGTGCGCGGCCGAACTGGCCGCGGTCTGGATCGCGACGTGCGGGGTGAGCGGCCGGCCTTGCTTCTGGACGGCGGCCGTCACCAGCCCGGCGCCGAAGTAGTCCTCGATCGTGCCGCCCAGCGTGCGCAGCACCTCGGCCGATTTGACCGCGTCAATCGTGCTGCCGCCGCCGAAGCTGACGATCACATCGGGCGCCGCGCCGCGCAGGAAGTCGCTGATGCGGGCCAGGTCTTCACGCGGCGCGTTGGGCGCGGCGCCATCCGCTTCGCCGATCATCGCTACGCCGGCCGCCGCCAGCGCGGCGCGGATCGTCTCCATGTAGCAGTCGCAGCCGGGGAATTGGCAGCCGATGAAGACGGCCCGCCGGCCCAGCGCGGCGGTCGTGGCGCCGACCTGGGGCAACACGCCCAGCCCATGCAGGTAGGCATCGCCCTTGAACTCACGCAAGAGCGCCCGCGCGTTCTCAAATTCGGTCATGGTCTCCTCCAGGAGTCAGGGATCAGGTGTCAGGGGTCTCCGCTTGCAGGCGGTCTGCACCTCTGGTCATACTCGGCGCGCAGCCGCGCGAATTCCGGGATCAAGGCCGCCAGGCCGAGCGCCGCCAGCGTTTCAGGCTGCGGCCAGCCCAGCGCCCGGTCATAGCCGCGCTGGGCGAAGTAGGCGTCCAACAGGCGGGCGAACCCGGCCGCGTCGATGGCTGTGCCATCCGCGCGGCACGGCAGCTTGAAGTGTGGCGCCAGGCCCTCCTCCAGCGGTCGCGCCCGGCCCGCGCGGGCCAGCAAGCCGCGTTCCAGGGCAAAGGCGCGCGCGGCGATGCGCGTCAGGTCTTCCCGGCGCAAATCCAGCCCGGTCACGGCGGCCAATATCCGCCGGTCGAAGTCCAGGTCGCCGATGACGTTTTCCGCGTCGCGCCACGTCACATGGTCGGCGATCGGCCGGGTGAGCTGCGGGAACGCGAAATCGCACAGCGGCAGCGAGTCAATCAGCATGTGTTGGTTCTGAATCCAGACCGCCACCGGTGCTTTGCGGTCGAAGTCGAAGGTCGGCTCGAACGCATCCGGGATGCCCCACGCCTGCTCGGCCACGCGGGCCAGCTTGGGCCGCGCCGCCTCGGCGTCGAAGAGCACCCAGTCCGCCAGCAGCAGCCCGGCCTGGTGCGTGCCGATGGTCGGGTCACGGCTCTCGCTGGCGTACATCATAGCCGAAAAGATCCAGAATGGCAACGGCTCTTCATCCCAAAAGCGGCCCTCGCGGTGCGCTGGATAGCCGAAGCCGAACTCCAACTCGCGGCCCAGCGCGATCAACTCGGCCGGCAGTTCCCCTTCCAGCGCGTCCATCGCCCGTAGCAGATCCTCGGCGAAGAGGTCGCCCAGGCCGCGGCGCCACGCCAGATCGCGCATGAATTGCTCGAACCAGTCCCGGTCGTCGGGCCGGAGCGGATGGCCCCGGATTTCGGTGATGCCGAGCTCGAGACAGCGGAAGAAAAACGGCTGCATCACCAACCGAAACCAAACATCGAGGCCCAGGCTGTTGCACAACTCCAGCAGCCACGCCTCTTTTTTCAGCCCGAAGTTGCGGCCGGCGGGCACGCGCATCCCGCCGCCTTCGTACTTGGTGTGCGTCATCGCGTCAGCGGCCACCCAGGCCACCCCGCCCACGCATTGGCCGGGCACGGCGCGGCCGTCCTCCAGATAGCCGTAGTTGCTGACGCCGCAGTTGAAGGTGCAGGCCTGGCTGCAAATCGGTTTGCGCTTGGCGGCCGCGCCGGGCGGCAGGGTCGCCATGTAGCTCGGCGTCGGTTGGAACTTGCCGAAGCTGAGCACTTCGTGCAGCAGGCTGGCCGGGTCCGCCACCTTGATCCCGCCCGTGCCGCGCGCGGTGATCGCCTTCAGGTGCTTGCTGCCCCACACCGCGCCGAACCCGCTGTGGCCGGCCGCGTTCTCCTCGGCGTGCTGCACCGTGGCGAAGCGTACGCGGCGCTCGCCGGCCGGGCCGATCGCCAGGATCTGCGTCTCGTTTCCCAGGCGGTGTTTCAGGGCGAGCTGCGTCTCGCGGGCGTCCAGGCCCCACAGGTCGGCCGCATCCACGATGCGCGCCGCGCCATCGGTGATCTCCAGGCGCACGGGGCGGTCGGCGGCCCCGCGCACGATGATCGCGTCGTAGCCCGCGTATTTCAGTTCCGGGCCGAACCAGCCGCCCAGGGTGGAGTGCGTGTACCAGGGCCGGGGATAGACGCGCGGGGCCAGGCCGGCCATGACGGTGCGGCCGGTGGTCGGCGCGAGGGTGCCGGTCAGCGGGCCGGTCGTGATGATGACCAGGCCGGCCGGGTCGAACGCATCCGTGCAGACGGGCATCTCGGCCCAGGCGATGGCCGCCGCCAACGCGCGGCCGCCGAGCGCGTCGGGGATGTAGGGCGCAGTGGGGCGCGTCGTGATTTTCCGCGCGGTCAGGTCCACGTCGAGGATTTGGCCGGCGTAGCCGCCGCGCGGGAGCGTGTTTTCGGCCATCATGCCGCGCCAGCCTCCACGGTCTCGACGGTGAGCGCGGCCACCGGGCACACCTGGGCGCACACCGGGCCTTCGACGCGCCCCGAACAGAGGTCGCACTTCAGATACAAGCCGGTGCGGTTGTCGTAAAACAGCGCATCGTAGGGACAGGCCGCCTGGCACGCGCCGCACAGCAGGCACTCCGCGCGATAGATCGCGGGCACACCCCCGTCGTTGCACCGCAGCGCCGCGTTGGGGCAGGCGGCCAGGCAATCCGGCTCGGCGCAGTGGCGGCAGACGACGATCTGAAAGCGATAGCGCGCCATGTCCTTGAGCACGCGCAGCCGCGCCAGGCTCAGATTGCATTCGCCTTCGTGATACAGGGAGCACGCCAGGGTACACGCCTGGCAGTCCCGGCATAGCTCAGGATGGGTGACGAGCCTCATTCGATGGGTCACGCTTTGCGTCTCGCGTCTCTCGGTCGGCTTGCCCGGTTCGGCTAGAACTTGACGACCTTCCCCTCCCGATACGATTCGGTCAGGGCGAAGGCGATACGCGTCGCGGCAGTGCCATCGGCCGCGGTCACGCCCGGCCGGCGGCCTTCACGGATGCACGCGACGAATTCGTGCAGCTCGGCCAGATAGGCCGTCTCGAAGCGCTCCAGGAAGCCGCCGACGCATTCCTGAAGCACGCCGTCGTTGTTGAAGACTTGCACCAGGTTCTTCTGCGGCACCGGGCTGACCCGCAGCGTGCCGCGCGTGCCGATGATCTCCGTCTCGATGTGATAGCCGTGCGGCGCGGTGCGGCCGACGTAAACGAACGCCATCCCGCCATCTTGATATTGGAACATCGCGCACGCGTTGTCGCAGTCGCCGATGGCGCCGAATTCCGGGTGGACAAACGCCCCGCCGATGGCGTAGACGCTGGCCGGCGTGCCGCCCATGTACCAGTTGGTCAGATCAATCTCATGCACGGCCATGTCCAGGAAGATGCCGCCGCTGTGCGGCGCATACCGGATGGCACCCGCTACCATCGCTTCGGGATCCAAGCCGTAGGCGCGCACCAGGAACGGCTTGCCGATGCGCCCCTGGTCAATGAGCTGCTTGGCGTAGGCGTAGGACTCGTCATAACGCCGCATGAAACCGAGCATGAAGACCCGATCCGCGTGCGCCGCGATCACCCGCTCCGCGTGTTCGCACTCCGCCACGGTGACGCCAAGCGGCTTCTCGCTGAAGACGTGATACCCCGCCGCGAGCGCGTCCTCGATCTGCTGCACGTGCAGTCCCGACGGCGTGCAGAGGAAGATCGCGTCCAGCCCCGCGTGCTTCAGCATCTCATGGTAATTCCCATAGCGGGCGGCCTGCGGGAAGCTCTGGCTGGCCCGTTCCAACTCCTGCGGCACGATGCTGCACACCGCGGCCAGCTCCGCACCGGGCGTCTTGAACGCGATGTTCTCCGCGTGCCGATATCCCAGCCGGCCCAGGCCGGCCATGCCGAAACGAACGTTTGCCATAATCGTTACTCCTGATGCGGGAACGGGTAAATTGGTAAATCGGTAAATTGGGAGGCGCGTAGCTTGGGGCCACACCTCTCCCCCAATCTACCAACTTACCAACCTACCAATCTACCAATCTACCAACCTCTACCCGATCTCACTCAGCTTGACCGGCCGGCCTTCCCGGTGCGATTTGAGCGCGGCCTGGGCCATCACCACCGGCACGCGGCCATCGTGGCCCGTCACCGGCGTGGGCTTGCCATTCAGCACGGCATCCACGAACGCGCCGACTTCGGTCGCGAAGCTCTCGGTGTAGCGCTCCATGAAGAAGTTGAGCGGCAAGTCGCGGCGCACGCTCACGCCGTCGCTGAGGGTCGCGGCGTTGGGGTAGTTGTTCGTCGTGGCGATGGCGCCCTTGCTGCCCAGCACCTCGACCCGCTGGTCATAGCCGTAGGAGGCGCGGCGGCAGTTGTCAATCGTGCCGATCACGCCGTTGGCGTATTTTAGCATAATCACGGCGGTGTCCACATCCCCCGCCTCGCCGATGGCCGGGTCCACGGTCACGCCGGCCTGGGTGTAGACCTCCGTCACCTCGGCGCCGATCAGGAAGCGCGCCATGTCGAAGTCGTGGATGGTCATGTCCATGAACATGCCGCCGGAGACCTTGACGTAGGCGATGGGCGGCGGGCCGGGGTCGCGGCTGATGATGTGCAGCAGCGTCGGCGCGCCGATCTCGCCGCTGACGATGGCCTGGCGGACGCGCGCGAAGTTCGCATCGAAGCGGCGGTTGAAGCCGATTTGCAGCTTCACGCCGGCCTTTTCCACAGCGGCCAGCGCCCGGTCAATCACCGCCAGGTCGAGCGCGATGGGCTTCTCGCAGAAGATGTGCTTGCCGGCCGCGGCCGCCGCCTCGATGAACCGGGCGTGCGTGTCGGTGGACGAGCAGATGAAGACCGCCTCGATAGCTTTGTCTCCGAAGATGGCCGCGGGATCGTCGGTGGCCGTGGGGACGCCGAACTGCGCCGCGACCTGCCGGGCCGCTTCGCCGTTGACATCCGCAATCGCCGCGATGCGCGCCGATGGGATGCGATAGGCGACCGTCGCCGCGTGGACCTTGCCGATGCGACCGGCGCCGATGACGCCGATGTTGAGGATGTTGGACATGGGTGATCTCCCGATAGTGTTGGACACAGATTACACGGATAAACACAGATGACTTCTGATAGAAGCGATCGAACCTATCTGTGGGAATCCATGTTCATCCGTGTCCTGCAAGGGCCTTGTTTACAGCCCGATTGATCGCAAATACGCCCGATTCCGCGCGGCGCATTCCTTCGGCTGGCCCATCCCCGGCAGCACG
>CAZYHE010000078.1:0-11877 GCA_964647225.1 uncultured Anaerolineales bacterium | reverse complement strand
GCTCGTCGCTCGACCAGATCGGCACGCTGACCAAAGACGTGACTGACGCCGCGCTGCTGCTGGCCGCGATTGCCGGGTATGATCCACGCGATAGCACCAGCATGGATGCGCCGACGCCGGATTATCTGGCAGGGGTCAGGGGTCAGGGGTCAGGGGGCAGGAATCAGGAGGCAGGAGACGCGCATCCTGAGCGGAGCAGCGGTTTGGGCTGCGCAGTCGAAGGACGCCCCTTGCGCGTCGGCGTGCCGAAGGAATATTTCATCGCCGGCATCCAGCCCGAAGTCGAGGCGGCGGTGCGCGCGGCGATTGGCGTGCTGGCCGGCTTGGGCGCCGAGATCCGGGAGATCAGCCTGCCGCACACTGACCTGGCGCTGCCGGTCTACTACCTGATCGCCCCGGCCGAAGCGTCGGCCAACCTGGCGCGTTACGACGGCATTCGTTATGGCCTCTCCGTGCCGGGCGATACGTTGTGGGAAGGCTATCGCCGCACCCGCGGCCAGGGCTTCGGGCCAGAGGTCAAACGGCGCATCATGCTCGGCGCGTACGCGCTGAGCGCAGGCTACTACGATGCCTACTATCTCAAGGCGCAGCAGGTGCGCACGCTGATCAAAGCCGACTTCGAGGCCGCGCTCCGTGAAGTGGACGTGATCGCCTGTCCGGTCAGCCCGACCACCGCGTTCCGCATCGGCGAGAAGGCCGACGACCCGCTGAGCATGTACCTGGCGGACATCTTCACCCTCTCGCTCAACCTGGCGGGGCTGCCCGGACTCTCGCTGCCGTGTGGGTTCGATGGGAGTGGGCTGCCGATTGGGCTGCAATTGATCGCGGGCGCGTTCGCGGAAGAGACGTTGTTGCGCGCGGCGTTTGGGTATGAGCAGGCGACGGATTGGCATGAACGGAGACCGGAGTTGGTAGGTTCGTAGATTGGTAAATTGGTAGATTGGAGGAGGTAGGCGTGTGAATCTGCTTCTGCGACGTATCGCCGTTGATCCTGATGTATGCTTCGGTAAACCGCGGATTCGTGGCACTCGCATCTGGGTATCACTCATCCTGGATCTTCTTGCCACCGGGATGACTGTTGCGGACCTCCAAGTCGAGTATCCACAACTGAGCCGAGAAGATATCTTGGCGGCCATTGCCTGCGGCGCTGAATAGCACCCTCGTTGAGGACAGGATCGCTCATGATCACTTCCGCTGATTTCACTCCTTTCGCCGAACGCATACGCGCTGCGGGCCTGCCCGATATCGTCATTCGCACGTTCGAGTATTACTATCATCAGTTGGCCGCGGGCCAGACCGGCATGATCGCCGAAAGCGACATCACGCCTGTCACAGCGCTGCCCGATGCCGAGACCTTCGGGCCGGCGTTGGCCGAGACCGGCCGGGCGGCGCTTTCCGCCACGATCCTGCTGAAGCTCAACGGCGGCCTGGGCACGGGGATGGGGCTGGATCGCGCAAAATCGCTGTTGGTGGTCAAGGATGGCCTGTCGTTCCTGGACATCATCGCCCGGCAGTCATTGCTGAGCGATGTGCCGCTCGTGCTGATGGACAGCTTCAACACGCGGGCGGATTCACTTGCCGCGCTGGAGCGCTATCCTGAACTGGCGCGCTTCGGCCTGCCCCTCGATTTCGTGCAGCACAAGGTGCCGAAGGTGGTGCAGGCCGACTTGACTCCGGTCACTTGGCCCGCCGACCCCGATCTGGAATGGTGCCCGCCCGGCCACGGCGACATCTACCCGGCCCTGCTGACCAGCGAGATGCTGCCGCGGTTGCTGGATGCCGGCTATCGCTACGCGTTCGTCTCGAATGCGGACAATCTGGGCGCCGTACTCGATCCGGCGATCCTCGGCTACTTCGTGACCGAACATCTGCCGTTTCTGATGGAGGTCACCGAGCGCACCGCGGCCGATCGCAAGGGCGGGCATCTGGCCCGGTCGGGGGCGGATGTCCGGCTGATCTTGCGCGAGAGCGCGCAGTGCCCCCCCGCAGACGTGGACGCCTTCCAGGATATCGCCAAACATCGCTACTTCAACACGAACAATCTCTGGCTCGACCTGC
Organism: uncultured Anaerolineales bacterium; assembly: GCA_964647225.1. Taxonomy (GTDB): domain Bacteria; phylum Chloroflexota; class Anaerolineae; order CG2-30-64-16; family CG2-30-64-16; genus CAZYHE01. The sequence continues at coordinate 9,819 of CAZYHE010000078.1, read as the reverse complement.
GGGCGCTGGCCGCGACATTGGCGGCGCGCAACGGCGTCCTGGGGCTGCCGATGATCCGCAATGCCAAGCCGGTGGATCCACGGGATGCGCAATCCACGCCGGTCTATCAGATTGAAACCGCGATGGGCGCGGCCATCGAGATGTTCCCCGGTGCGGGCGCGGTGCGCGTGCCGCGGACGCGCTTTGCCCCCGTGAAAACCAACGATGACCTGCTAGTTATTCGTTCCGACGCCTACGTGCTGACCGATGACTGGCAGATCATGCTCAACCCGGCCCGCCGCCTGCCCAAAGCGCCGGTCGTCCGGCTGGATCCCCGCTTCTACCGGCTGCTCGATGACCTGGAAACGCGCTTCCCCGACGGGCCGCCTTCGCTGCTGGATTGCGAGCAATTGGCGGTGCAGGGCGACGTGCGGTTCGGCCGCGGGGTGGTGTGCCGGGGTGCGGCGACGGTGTCGAACGCCGGATCGGCCCAGGCGACCATCGCGGATGGCGCGGTGATCGAGGGCACGCACATCCTGTAATCCACGCCAGAACAGGGCATTCGTCAGGTCATCGTCATGCCTTTGTCAAACCGCCATTCCCTGCACAGTGTAGAATGGGGTAGCTGTCTCGACTGGTTCGAGTCCCAAAGGAGGTTGGCATGAGCCGCACGCGCATCGTCTTCTTCGTCATCCTGGCCCTTTATGTCGCGGTACTCGCTTTCGCCCTGGCATCCGATCTGGCCGGCGCGCAGTTTTTGCGCGGCCTGTTCATTGCCAGCACGGTGTTTGCCGCGGGCGTGGTGGCGCTTGACATGTTTGGCGTCTTCGGCGAGCACCACGGCGACACCGCGGGCGACGTGACCGCCGGCCACATCGGCGATCACTTCGGTCATGCCGGGGAGGGCGCGCCCGCCGGACACGCCGACGCGGATCACGCGGCGGCGGATCACAGCCACGAGGGTGAAAGCAGCGCACACCACGAGCAGTCCGCCGCTGCGCCGATCCTGTCGGTGCTCATGTATCTCCGCCTGTTCGTTTACTTCTGCCTGGGCTTCGGGCCGGTCGGCTGGCTGGCGGTGACGAGCGGCCGCGGGACGTTGGTCAGCCTGCTGATGGCGACCGTGGTGGGGGTGCTGGCGGTCTTTCTGGCCCAGGCCTTCTTCCGCTTTCAGCGCCACGACACCGATTCCCAGGTGCGCGCCGTCGAACTGGTCGGCCAGCGCGCCACGGTCATCATCCCGCTGGACGATAAGACGATGGGCAAGGTGCGCGTCCAGGTCGGGCTGGTGGTGGCGGAGCAATACGCCCTGGCCGCGCACGCCGGCGCGGCGTTTCAGACCGGCGACGAGGTGCTGGTGGCCTCGGTCACAGATGAGTGCGTGTACGTCCGTTAAGAAAGGAGCAACCAGCTATGTCGGGTGAATTCGAGCTGCTGTTCGGTATGATCGGGGGCATCACGGCGCTGATGATCTTCGTGATCATCCTGGCGTTGCTGCGCTCTCTGATCCGCGTCTGCCCGTCCGATCACATCCTGGTGATCACCGGCGGGACCGAGACCGAGGTGGCGGGCCGCAAGTACGGCTTCCGCATCCAAAAGGGGGGGTGGACGATCGTCACGCCGTTCATCCAGACCGCGCAGGCGATTGACCTGTCCATCCTGCCAATCAACGTGCGCGTCGAGGGGGTGAACTCGGCCAACGGCATCAACGTCGGCGCGGACGCCACCGCGTGCGTCTGCGTGGATGACACCAACGAGATGCTGCTTTACAATGCCGTGCAACAACTCCTGGGCAAGTCTCGCAAGCAGATCCAGGAGCAGATCCAGCAGACCATGATCGGCAACTTCCGGGCCGCGTTGAACAAGACCACGCCCCTGCAGGCGATCGGCATGGCCGAGACCGCCGAAGACATGGGGGAGGCCGCGATCAACGCGGGCGGCGCGGTTCGGTCCGCAGGAACCGAGGCCGAAATGGAAGGCGAGCGAGCGACCTTCCGCCGCGTGCTCCTGGATGACTGCCAGCAGGATTTGAGCGCGTTCGGGATGCAGGTGGTCTCCGTTTCGCTCCAGCGCATCTGGGACACCTCCAACTACATCGCCAATCTGGCGAACAAGACCCTCTCGCACAAACGGCAGGATGTCGAGATCGAGGAAGCCCGGCTGCGCGCCCGCGCCGAGCGTGCCGAGTCGGACGCCAGCCGGCGCATGTTGGTGGCCGAGAACCGGGCCAGCGAGCGCATCCTGGTCACAGAGCAAGAGGTCGAGCTGTTCCGCCGCCAGCAGGACGCCGCGGTGCGCCGCGCCAAGCTGGAGGCCGACAGCGCCGTCGCCCAGGCTAAGAGCGTCGGGCAACGCCAGATCGAAGAGATGAAGGTCGAGTTGCAAAAGCTGAAGAACCAGTCGGACGTGACCGTCGGCGCGGTGGTGAGCCGCGAGGCCGCCGAGATCGCCGCCGAAGGGCAGGCCGCGGCGGTCGAGATCGTGCAAGGGGCGCACAACGAACTCCTGCGCCAGAAGGTCAGGCTGTTGGCGACGACGGGCGACGCCGGCAAGATCGCGCTTTTCATCGCGCAGCTCCCCAAGCTGTTCGAGGCGTATCAGCTTTATGCCAGCGAGCAGAAGGTGGAAAACCTGCTGGTGCTGAACGAAGACGACGGGTTCAACGCTGCGGTCAACCGCGGGCCGGCGGCGTTTGTGGACTTTCTGCATCAGTTGGATGAAGGGTTCGGCATCAGTGTCAAGGGGCTGCTTTCGGGCACGGCGGCTCAACCTGCGCCTGTGGCGCTCGCCGCGAAGGAGGCATAAGCGATGTTCGCCTTTATCATCACCCTGATCCTGCTGATCACCCTGACATTGGTGCTGCAGGTCATCACAAAGATGAAACTGGTGCCGCCGAGCCGGCTGGCCGTGGTTCACGGCAAGGGCGGCGGCTTCCGCACCTATCGCGGCGGCCGCGTCTTCGTCTTGCCGCTGATCAATCGCTTCGACACGATGGACCTCACGCCGCAGACGACCACGGTCGTCGTCGAATCGGCCATCGCCAAAGGCATCGTGCCGTTGACGGTCAAGGCCACGGTGAGCTTTGCCGTCGCCAAGACCGAGCGCGGCATCATCAACGCGGTCAAGCGCATCTTGCACCTGACCACCCAATGGGATGAGCTACAGGCCATCGCCACCTCGATCATCGAAGGTCATCTGCGCGACTCCATCGCCAGCATGACCCCCGAAGAGGTGATGAGCCACAAAGACCGGCTGATCCAAAACATGATCAAGGTCTGCAAGTCGGATCTGGAAGGGATCGGCCTGGAAATCACGACGATGAACATCGCCGACGTGGAGGATCACCGGCTGGATGGCGTCAAGGAGCCGGATCTCTACATCGCCCTGCTCAAGCGCGTGCAGACCGCCAATGCCCTCAGCCAGTCGCGCGAGGCGCAGGCCATGGCGCGCGCCACGGCCAAGGAGCAGGAAGAGGAGCGCCGCTCCGAGGTCACCATCCGCACGCTGGAGAACGAGCGTCAGAAGATCGAGGCGCAGACGAACGTGCGCATCGCCCAGGAGAGGCAGCGCGGCGCAGTGGGGATGCAGGAAGCCACGCGTAACGCCGAATCCGAAGTGGCGGGCGTCATCGCCCAGATCGAGGCCGAGAAGCAGCGCATCGAGATGATCAAGGCGCAGCTCCAAGCGAACACGATTGTGCCCGCGCAGGCCGCCAAGCAGAAGCGGATCGAAGAAGCCCGGGGCGAGGCCGCGACGATCCGCGGCCAGGCGCAGGCCGAAGTGCAACAGCTTGCGCACACCATCGCCATCCTGCAAGAAGGCGGCAGCCAGGGGTTGACCGCCTACACCATCGAGAAGTTCGGCGGTCTGGTAGATGCCTTTGCACAGACCATGAACCTCTTCCCGGTGCAGCACATCAGCGTGATCGCGGGCCGCCGCGAGCCGGAAGGCCCGATCTCAGCGATCCACCCCAACGCGATTGACGCGACGCTCAACGAGCGGATCGCGGCCGTTCTGGGCGGCGTGGCTCAGGTTATCCCCGCCAAATAGCTCCCGTCCGGGTGACAGCGCCTTGCGCTGTCACCCGCCCCACCGCTGAACCCCACCCGGCAGACCTTCTTCAATGACCTCCAGGCCCTCGGCCGCGATTGCTGCTTCGCCAGGGCCGGCCCTGCGCAATTTCATGGCGACCCGCCGGCAAGCACCTGAACCGCCCGACTGACCCCCAAGTCATATGTGGAACTGCTACCCGTGTTCCGGTCGTCATCGCGGGGCCGACGCCCACTGGTATCCCGGCCGCCGTAGGGATATGACCCACCAGGACGGCGCCCGGCCCCGCGCGCCTCGCGGGGCCGGGCGATGCTCACGATCAATACCCGGTTGTTTACCTGGGTTGCGTATCATCTGGCCTTGCCGCCGGTCAAGGGCGACAGAGTTACTTCAGCCCGTCCACAATCGCCTTCACGTTGTACTTCATCATGTCAATGTAAGTCGGCGCGGGGCCTTTGGCGTCGGTGATCGAATGGGTGTAGAGCTCGGTCACCACCTTGATGCCGGCCTCCTGGGCGATCTGCCTGGCCAGTTGCGGGTTAGCGCCCGTCTCCAGGAAGATGACCGGCGCGGCGTACTCCTTGATGTGCTCAATCAGCGCGGCCATTTCCTGCGCTGACGGCGAAGCGCCGGTGCTCACGCTGGGGATCACGGTGCCGACGACTGAGAAACCGTAGCGATCGGCGAAGTAACCGAACGACTCGTGGTTGGTCACGAGCAAGCGGCGCGCGGCCGGCACGGTCTGCACTTGCGCCTTGATCCAGCCGTCCAACTCCGTGAGCTTAGCGATGTAGGCCGCTGCATTGGCTGCGTAGACCGCTTGGCCCGCCGGATCGGCCAGGCTCAGGCCGTCGCGGATGTTCTCCACGTACTTGACGGTCAGCACAGGATCGAGCCAGAAGTGCGGGTCACCTTCGTGATGGTGGTGCCCGGCATGTTCGTCCGTCGGGGCAGGGGTCGCGCTCGCGGCCACCGCGTGCTCATGCACTGGCCCGGCGCTGAAGGGTGTCGTCTCCGCCGCAAAGCCGGTCAGGGCGACGGTGTATTCGCCCGGCGCCAGCTTGAAAATGCGGCCCTGGGTCATCCCGGCGCAGTCGAGGGGCAATTCTTGTGCCACGGCCACCGGTGCGCCCGCGGCCGTGGTCACGCTGATCTCGCCCTGAGATGCGGTGATGGCGTAACCTTCTTCCGCCTCAGCGTCGAGCAGAACGTAACCGCCGAAAGCGCCGCCGGTCTGGGGGTTCAGGCGCAGCGTGAGCGGTTCGCGGCCGTGCGCGTGCCCGGCTTCGTGCGCATGTCCCGCGTGCAGTTCGCCGGCGCGCTTGGCGTCCGCGCCGGCCTGCACGGTTTCTTTGGCCGTCTTGCCCGCCAGTTGCTCGCACACCATCGCCGCGTGAGATGCGACTGAGTGGTCGTCATGGGCGGTTTCCGCCTCATGCGCGTGCGCGGCTTCCGCGCTGCCCGGCTCGCGCATGGTCAGCCCGGCCGAAGCCTCGATGACGGTGCGCTTGCCACCGGCGTTTTCGAGAACCCTGCTCAACCATTCTTCAAACCCGTTCCCGTTCACGATCACAACTTGGCTCTGTGAGATCTTCACCACATCTTGCGGGGTCGGCTCGAAGGCATGTGGGTCTACGCCCAACGGCATCAGAGCGTCAACCTTCACGCGGTCGCCCGCGACGTTCTGTGCGATGTCGGCCAGGAAGGTTTCCGCAGCCAACACCTTGAGTGTGGCCTGCGCATTAGCCGGCGCGGCTGTCGCACCCGCGGGCTGCGCCACAGGCGCGGGCGCCGCGCACGCCGACAGGCCCACCAGTACGAGCGCCACGATCAACAACCAGGAAATAGAGAAGCGAGACATGAACTTGACCTCCGTAAATTGGTAGTAACTTTCAGTTTTCACCGAAAACAACTGGCTTGCCCTTTGCAAGCCACAAGCGAAACCGCGCCTTGTCCGTCCGGCCGCCCCCGACGGGCGCGTCCATCCGCTGCCTGGCGCGGCAACGGGACATCTAAGCGGCTACCGACATGTCAATGTCGCGGCCGGTGAACTCGGTTGGAATAGCCAGCACGTATCACCGCTGCCAGCAGGTCATCCGCCATGCAGTTTCCAACCCAATATTGATAAACACTATCAATTTGTACGACGATAGCTTACCACGATCGCGCTTGGCTGTCAAACTGGGGCGTACTCACCTCACACGAGAAGGAGGCTGCGCACTGTGCGCCGACCAGCACTGCGCGCACTGGCGCAGCGGCCACGGTTGGCAGCAGGTCATCCAGGATACGCATGTGTCACCTCTTGATCGAAGTACGCCGGTCATTCGATCTGGGCGTCAGCGTGTCCGAACCACCTCGATTCCTTCGCCCGGCAGCACCTCGCCGACGATCCACAAAGGCTGATCGGCGGCCGCGCACGCGGCGGCCAGCGCATCCGCCCGATCCGGCGCTACGGCGAGCAGCAGACCGCCCGACGTCTCGGGCGTGTAGAGAAGCTGCCGCATCTCGTCCGGGATGTCGGGGGCAAAGGTCACGTGGCGACCGAAGCAGCCCTCGTTGCGGCACGTCCCGGCCGGGAAGAGCCATTCGTCCGCATAGCGGAGCGCGCCGTCCAGGAAGGGCAGTTGGTCGAGATAGAAGCGCAGCCGGGCGCCGCTGCGCTCGGCCATCTCGTAGCCGTGGCCCAGCAGCGCAAAGCCGGTGATATCGGTGCAGGCGTGCGACCGTAGGGCCAGTTGGCAACTGGCCCTACATTGAGCCGCTTCATGCTGGCGATCGCCGGGGGCAGGTGGATCGGATCGGCGGCGTCCCCTTTGGCGGCTGTGGTGATGATGCCGACGCCCAGCGGCTTGGTGAGGGCCACGATGTCGCCCGGCTGCGCGCCGCCCTTGGTCAGGATGCGCCCCGGATGCACCAGCCCCATCACCGCCAGGCCGTATTTCGGCTCGTTGTCGTCCACCGTGTGGCCGCCCGCCAGCGCGCCGCCGGCCTCCAAGACCTTCTCCGCGCCCCCGCGCAGGATTTCGGCGATGACCTCCTCCGGCAGCGGGGAAACGCTGGGCGGGGAACAGGCCTTGTAAAGGGCTACAACACGTGCGCCAGGGCCTCCGGGCCCATCTTGGCCGCTCAGCCGGCGGCGTGGTCAGCGCGGTCAGGCGGATCTGCTCGCGCGTCATCGGGCTACACCACCTCAGATGTCCTCGATGCCCTGGATCTCAATCTTGGCCGCGGCCACGACTTCGCGGGCAGCTTCGACGTGGCCGCGCAGGATGCGGATACACACCCCGCAGTCGGAGCTGATCTGCCGCGGGACGGGGATCATCTTGCACCCGATCTCACGCTCCGCCAGCAGCTTCTCGATGCGCATGGCGTGGCTGGTGGAATAGACCAGGATCACAGCGTAGCTTGCGCCCGTCATCGCGCCTCCAGTACTAAAGATGCTCGAATAACCTGCAGCGTCTGAATTCTCATCCAACGTGCGCCAGCGCAGCCACCGCGTCCAGCGCGGCCGCCACCTGCTCGGCCGTGTTGAATACGCCCAGCCCGAAGCGCACCGTGCCGCCGGGGAAGGTGCCCAGCGTGCGGTGCGCGGCCGGCGAGCAATGCAGCCCCACCCGGCACATGATCGCGTAGTCGTCGTCCAGCCGCAGCCCAACCTCGGAAGGCTCCAGGCCGGCGATGTTGAACGAAACCGTTGCCGTTTGGCGTTGGGCATCGCCCGTGCCGTAGACCGTGACGCCGGGGATGGCGGCCAGCCCCGCCAGCAGTTGCCCGGTCAACGCCAGCTCGTGCGCCCGGATGCGCTCGACCCCCTGGCCCAGCACCCAACGCGTACTCGCACCCAGCCCGGCCAGCCCGACCGCGTTGGGCGTGCCGCTCTCGCACAGGTCGGGCAGAAACGCCGGCTGCTCCTCGTGCTCCGAGCGGCTGCCGGTGCCCCCGCGCTTCAACGGTTCCAGGTGGGCTGCATCCACCCGTTCGCCGATCACCAGCCCGCCGGTCCCCATCGGCCCGTAGAGCGACTTGTGGCCGGTGAAGGCGAGCAGGTCAATCGCGTCGGCCTGCACGTCTATCGGGTAGGCGCCCGCGGTCTGCGCGGCGTCCACCAGCAGCAGGAGGCCGTGCTGCCGCGCGATGCGGCCCGCCTCGGCCACCGGCAGGAGCGTGCCGACCACGTTGGAGGCATGGTTGAGGGCGATCAGCCGGGTGTCCGGCCGGATGGCCGCCTCGAGGTCGGCGGGATCGAGCGCGCCCTCGCCCGAACAAGGCACGACGGTCAGCGCAACCCCCGCCCGCGCCAGGGCGCGCAGCGGTCGCATGACCGAGTTATGCTCCATGCTGGCCGTGACCACGTGGTCGCCCGGCCGCAGCAGCCCGTTCAGCGCCAGGTTGAGCGCCTCGGTGGCGTTGGCGCCGAAGACCACGCGCAGGGGATCCGGCGCGCCGAACAGCTCGGCCACGGCCTCGCGCGCGCCGTAGACCACGCGCGCCGCCTGCACGGCCAGGCGGTGGCCCGAGCGGCCCGGGTTCGCGCCGATCTCGGCCAGGTAATGTGTCATCGCCTCGGCTACGCCGGGCGGCTTGGGCCACGATGTGGCCGCGTTGTCGAAGTAGATCATGGCAGCTCCTGTTCGGGTGCATCCGAGCATCTCGCTCTGAAAATCGGACGCGGACTACGCAGACGACGCGGACTACGCGGACAAAACCTAAAAACTTCCGCGGCGTCCGCGTTCCGGTCTCCCTACGCATGGATCGCGGCAGCGCTCGGCACGGAAAACTCTTCTATCATTATCCTGCCGTAGTACCGGAATCGAGGCTTTAGCCGGTTAGGTGCGTTGAGCACGAAACCGCCTGAAGGCTCGATTCCGGATACAGGCTCTTCAGCAACGTATCACTTGCTGAGCGTCAGCCTGAACTCATCCCCCGCCGGCGCGATCACGACGTGACAGCCGGCCTTTTCGGCCATGCGGCGCACGTTCTCGCGGGAGGTGACGGAGTCCACCAGCACCTCGATGGGAAATCGCCCGGCCTCGATGCCTTTGCGGGCCAGGATCACCGGCTGCGGGCACGACAAGCCCCGCGCATCTACTTGGGCCTGCGGCGACACGTCGCCGCTTTTAGCTGTCTTCATGCTGTTCCCTCCTTATGCAGTTCGTTCGCGCATGGTCAGGCCGATGCCCAGGCAGACCGCCAGCCCCAGGATCACTGCGCCCATGCCGTAGGGCGTCAGGCCGCCCACCTTGACCACCCCTTCGACGACCGAGTCGGCGCTGCCGGCCAACGCGAAGTTGTGGGCAAAGCCGGCGCCGACGATCATACCCAACACGAACACCGCCGCGTCGCCATCCCCTTCGCCCGATAGGAACAGTTGCCGCCCCGGACAGCCGCCGGCCAGCGCAAAGGCCAGGCCCGCCAGCGTCATGCCCAGGAAGTTCCACAGATAGCTGCTGTGGGCGATCGGCTGACCGGCGAAGCCGAAGCGCACCTGACCCAGGATGAGGTTCATGCCGAATGCGACCACGAACAGCGCCGCAAGCCCGCTGATCAGATGCATGTCGCGCATCAGGATCAAGTCGCGGATCGCGCCCATGGTGCAGAAGCGGGTGCGCTGCGCCAGGAACCCGATGAGCATCCCCACACCGAGCGCGATCAGCAGCGGCGCATGCAGCGAGCCAGGGCCAGTTTTACTGAAGAAGATCGGCCCGTCCTTGCTGAAGGTCGGCTGGAGGATGAGCAGGAGCAGCAGACCGACCATGAGCAGCGGCATGATCCAGCCCACCGCGGTGTAGG
>CAZYHE010000077.1:0-12036 GCA_964647225.1 uncultured Anaerolineales bacterium | reverse complement strand
GTGGCCTGGCGCTGGCTGTCGTTGAAGTAGGCCGGCACGGTGATCACCGCCTGCGTCACCGGCTCGCCCAGATAGGTCTCGGCGTCGGCCTTGAGCTTGCCCAGGATCATCGCCGATATCTCCTGCGGCGTGTGCTCTTTGCCCGTCATCGGGATGCGCACGCGGGCATCACCGGCCGCGCCCGCGATGACCTTGTATGGCACGATCGCCTGCTCGGCCGCGGTCTCTGCGTAGTGCCGCCCCATGAAGCGTTTGATCGAGAAAACCGTGTTTTCTGGATTCACGACCGCCTGGCGCTTGGCCGTCTGGCCCACCAGCCGCTCGCCGTTCTTGGCGAACGCCACCACCGAAGGACACAGCCGGCCGCCTTCCGCCGTCGAGATCACGACCGGATCGCCGCCTTCGACTACCGCTACGACACTGTTCGTTGTGCCCAAATCAATCCCCACTACTTTACCCATCTCCCACACTCCAGTTGAAATTAGGCGCTGCTGACCAATGAATCTATAATGACACTGTAATACTGTTTGTAACAGAAGCGTATTAGAATCTCGTATGGAGAGCGTTAATAGATCGTTAGACTGTGTCATGAAGGAGCATACAATGGCGGTGCGCAGATTCGATATGTCTGGACAGGCTGTGGCGGAGTATGTGCTGATCCTCGCGGCTGTTGCAGTGCTATTGATTGCGGCGTTCACGGCGTTGCAGGGCGGTATTGCAGCCGCATTGAAGCCGTTGACCGAGCCGGCCGCAATCGCAGCGTCGCTGACGCCGCTTGGCTCTACGTTCACTGATATCAGCAACAACATGATCAATTTGATCATGAATTTCTATCGCAAGAATAACTACTGGCCGCGCAGTTGGGGCGACTTTGCCTACACCGACCTGGGCCTCAAGCCTGAAGATTGGCAGAATGGCGTCAACGGGATCATCTACAAACCAGTGGGCAATCGGGTGGCAATCACGCCGGCCAGTGGATATACTTTCGTGGTCAATGACGTTAATGGCAACCAATTAACGATGCCATCTTCTTATAATTGGTCTTTGGTGTACAACATGCAGACCGGGACCTGGCATCACAAGAGCATCACTGGGCCACAACTTAACATTGCATCGCTTCAGGTGATTCCACCAAAGCTCAAGTAAAGATGCGATTAGCGATTTCGATATTATTGCTAAGTAGCGATAATTGCGCTAAAATGCACCTTGCCGTGACTGGATGTCCAGAAACGAATCGGCTACTCCCCGGCGTAAGTATCGTCTCCCTGGAATCAGCCCCGGTATAAATCAACCTGGAGGAGGGTTCGATGCGCGTTCAAGAGGTCCGTGGGATGGAAGCGACGTTGGCAGCGAAGCTGGTTGCTGGCGGCCTCAAGACCAGCGAGGAACTGTTGGCAGCGGGCAAAACCCCCGCCGGCCGCAAGGAACTGGCGGCCAAGGTGGGCGTAGATCAGAAGGCTTTATTGGAATTGCTGAACCGGGCCGATCTCGCGCGGGTGAAGGGCATCGGCGAAGTGTACAGCAACCTGCTGGAAAACGCGGGCGTGGACACCGTCGCCGAGTTGGCGAAGCGCATTCCGGCCAATCTGTACGCCAAGCTCGCCGAGCAGGCCCAGAACGGTGATGCCCGCCGGGCGCCCACCCTGGCTCAGGTCGAAAACTGGGTGAAGCAGGCCAAGGACTTGGGCCGCGGCATCGAGTACTAACTCAGTTTTGCAGTCTGGACGAACCACAGCCCCGGCTTCGATGAGAAGCCGGGGCTGTTTTCATTGCTCGTAGCTCAGCCCCTTGTGGGGCGTTCGGGCGGGCTACATGGCGCACGACCGCCGACAGATTGCTACACGCCGGCTGCATCCGCCAGGGCGCGACCCTCGGTCAGCAAGCTCTGCACGACCTCCGGGCTGTGGGCCTCGGCATAGACGCGCAGCACCGGCTCGGTCCCCGATGGCCGGATCAACAGCCAGCTATCATCGGCCAGCAGATACTTGACACCATCGCGCGTGTTGATGGTCGCCAGCGGAATGCCCGCCAGCCGTTCGGGCGCATCTGCGACGAGCTTGGCCACCAGGTCCGCTTTGGCAAAGGGGCGCACGCGGAAGTCGTTACGGGCATAGTCGAAGTGGCCGATCTCCGCCATGATATCGTCGAGCAGGACTTCGGGCGATTTGCGGTAGAAGGCCACGATCTCGGCCATGAGCAGGCCCATCAACACCCCGTCGCCTTCCGGGATGTGGCCCTTGATGCTGATCCCGCCCGACTCCTCGCCGCCCAGCAGCACATCGTTGCCGAGCATCAGGTCGGCGATATAGTTGAAGCCCACCGGCGTTTCATGCACCGTCAGGCCGTACCCGGCGGCCAGCCGGTTGAGCATCTGAGTCGTGGAGACCGTCTTGACCACATCGCCGCGCTGCCCATGTACATCCACCAGGTAGCGCAGCGCGAGAGTCATGATGCAGTGCGGGTCAATGAAACGGCCGGTTGGCCCAACCGCGCCGATGCGATCCGCATCCCCATCCACGGCCAGGCCCAGGTCGAAATGCTTCCCCGGCACCAGATCCATGAGCGGTTTCAGATGTTTGGCGATCGGTTCGGGGTGGACGCCGTTGAAGCCGGGATTCATTTCCCCGCGGATTTCCGCCACCTCGACGCCGGCTTCGATCAGGAGGTCGCGCAGGTAGCCGCGGCCCGAGCCATGCATCGCGTCCACCGCCACGCGCAGCCCCGACTGCCGGAGGATGTTCGCATCAATCAAGTGCCAGATGTGCTCGCGATAGGCCGGAAACGGGTCGAAACGTTCGACGAGACCTTGCGCCAGCGCATCGGCGATCTCCATGCGCGCCGGTTCGCGGCCGGCGGCAAGGTTGGCGGCGATCTTGGCCTCGACGCGCCGCGTCTCAGCGGTGCTGGCCCCACCGCCGAACGCGGCCTTGAGCTTGATGCCGTTGTAGCGCGGGGGATTGTGGCTGGCCGTGATCATCACGCCGCCCGCAGCCGACAGGTACGGAATCGCGTAGGAGATGACCGGCGTGGGCGCATCCGCCTTGGCCAGGGCCACGCGCAGACCATTCGCTGCCAGCACTTCGCTGACGAGGACGGCATACCGATCGGACAGGAAACGGGTGTCGAAACCGACCACGACCCGCGGCGTGCCCGCACGCAAAGCGCCCACGTTCTCTTGAACCACCTCCGCGATGGCCTGCGCCACCAGCCGCACGTTGGCGAAGGTAAAGTCATCACTGATGACGGCCCGCCAGCCGTCGGTACCGAATGTAATTGCCATACAATCAACCTCAAAAAAGAATCATCGAGAAGATGCCAACCGCAAGCTCGGCCGGCCCTGGTCGTTCGCTGTCAGCTCGGTATGCGCCAGCTCCCGCACCAAGCCGCCGTAATCGGCGACGATCTCCTGCGCCGCCGTCAGCGACCCCGCCTCGGCCGTGATATGAAATATGGGTTCATCCGCATCGGGGCGGATCAGCACCCAGGTCTCTTCTGACAGGTAGATCTTCAGGCCATCTACCGTCTCGATGCGAAACTTGGCGAACTGCTCCATCAAACAGCGCATGACCCGGCCTTTGGTCTCCCACGTCCCAGGGACCTCGCCGGACGTGATGTGAAAAGGCGGGAGGCTCGCCACCACCCGCGAAAGCTGGAGCTTCTGCTTGGCCAGAAGCTCGATCAGCTTGCCGATCGCGATCAGGCCATCAATGGCCGGGTGCAGGGCCGGGAAGACGAAGTTGCCCGTGCCATCTCCCGCCATCACCACATCGCCCGTGCTGGCCGCCTCCATGAGCGCCTGGGCGTCCACCGGGCAGCGGCGCACATGGCCGTCGTACTGCTGTGCCAACCGTTCGAAGACGAGCGACTGATCGGCCGGGATCACGATCGTGCTGCCGGGATGGCTTTGGAACACGAGCGCCGCCAGCGCCGCGCACGCCAGCGGATCGGGCAACATGGCGCCGGTTTCATCCACGACGAATATCTTCTCGCCGCCCACGTCGAGCCGGATACCCAAACACACATCGTGCAGCGCGCCAGTGATCGTCGCAAGTTGCGCACGTTCGATGCGGAACTCGTCCTGGGAAATGGCGACCTTGTTGGCGTCAATGCGCGCGTTGAGCGGCACAACTTCGACGTTGAGCAGATCCAGCAGTTGGGGTAGCACTTCGGCGGCCGGCGCGTGCGCGTAGTCCACGACGATTTTCGTGTGCGCGTTCCAAATGGTCGGCACGTCCAGCGCGCCGAGATACCCCTGGGTGTATACATCCACGACATCGGCGGCGTAATCAATGTTGCCGATGTCATCCATGTACGCCCGGCGGAAGTCCTCCCGGAAGAAGACGCGCTCGACGGCGCGTTCCTGTTCGCGGCGCAGGTTCAACCCGGTGCGGTCAAAGAAACGCACATCCACGACGCGCGGGTCGTAGGGGGAGAGCCGCACGTGGACACCGCCCGCGGCATTACGCGTGCGGGTGTAGTAGCGCGCCACCGGGATCGGCACGGTGCGCAGATCGAGGACGTTGTTGCCGGCCGACGGCAGGCCCGCCACCACCGCGCGTTTGATCATCCGCGAGCTTTTGTGCGGATCCCGATTGATGGTGACGGTGCTGCCCCGCGGCAGGATCGAGCCAAACGCCGCGCCCAGCCGGGCGATCAACTCGGGGGTGAAGTCTACATTGACGACGCCGGTCACGCCGTAGCGGCCAAACAGGACGCGCCGCCCCTGCGAGCCCCAGATGATGCTGTGCGTCACCGTCGCGCCCGCATCCACCTCTTTGTTGGGCCACAGTTTGACCCCCGGCTGGATCACCGCCCCTTTGCCCACCACTGAGCGGTCGGCGATCACGGCTCCCTCGAACACGCTGGCGCGCGCCTTCAGGCTGCACTGGCGGCCGATGACCGCGCCGCGCAGTTCGGCGCCCTCGCCGATGTAGCAGTTGCGCCAGACGATGCTGCGGTGTACGCGCGCGCGGTTGTCCAACACGGTGAAATCGCGGATCACGGCCGGCCCGTGGATTTCGACCCCGGCCTTGATCTGCACCTCCTCGCCCAGGTAGACCGGGCCGAAGATCTGGGCGTCGGGCGCGATCTCGACCGGCCCGCCCGTCCAAATGCCGCCGCCGATGTGCTCGCCCAGCTCACCGAGGTGCAGGAGACCGTTGAGCAGATCGAAGTTCGCGCGCTGGTACTCGCTCAGTGTGCCGATATCGCACCAGTAGCCGTTAGCGATATAGGCATATAGCGCCTCGCCCGCCGCCAACATCTGCGGAAAGACGTGCTGGCTCCAATCCACCGGCTGGTCGGTCGGGATGCGCGCCAGCGCCTCCGGCTCCACCACATAGATCCCGGTATTCACGGTATCGGATGTGACCGCGCCCCATTTCGGTTTTTCCAGGAATTGCGCGACCCGGCCGTCTTCGTGGACATTGATGATGCCATATTCGAGCGGGTCGGGCACGTGGTAGAGCGCCATCGTCAGGAGCGCGGCGCGGCGCCGGTGATACGCGACCAATTGCGTCAGATCGAAGTCGGTGAGCGCGTCGCCGCTGATGACCAGGAACGGCTTGTCCTTCTCCAAATATGGCTGGGCGTTCTTCACGCTGCCCGCGGTCCCCAGCGGCGATTCCTCGATGACATATTCAATGTTCATGCCGAGGGCTTTGCCATCGCCGTAGTAGTCCTGGATTTGGGCAGCCAGGTACTGGAGGGTGATCACGACATCCACGATGCCGTGTTGCTTAAGGAGGTGGAGGATATGGCCCAAAACTGGGCGATTCACCACCGGCAGCATCGGTTTGGGGCGTTCGAGTGTGAGTGGTCGCAGGCGAGAACCTTCGCCGCCTGCCATGACGACCGCTTTCATGGCGGCTCCCGAATTTGTGCGCTAGATGCTCGTGAAATGCGAATCTCGGCCTGATGGACCATCGCAATCGCAATCATACCACATAGGCCGCGGAAGGCGCAACATTTCGTGAGGCTGCCACACGCCGGCCATCAGCCCTGCCTGGCTGCGCCGCCGGCCAGGGGCGCCGCGTCGCAGGTGCGCCAGAGGCCGCCCGCCGCGCACACGGCATAGCGCAATCCCGCGACGCGGAAGCGGAGCGGTTGCCACACGGCCGCGATCGTCTCCCTGGCCTGCGCCAACTCCGTGACCGAATCGAAGAAGCCGACTGTGAGGTGCGGCACGAAAGGGCGGGGGTCGGGCGGAAAGTGCGCGGGGAAGGACGCGGCCAAAGCGGCGTGAATCCGCGCCAGCGCGCCCCCGTCGTCGGGCCGGAGCCACAGCACGGCTCCGGGCTGCTCGAACGCGGCCAGCTCGGCCAGGGTGATCCAAAACGGCGGGAAGGCGCGCAGGCATTCCACCAGCGCGGGTCGCGCCGCCGGCCATTCTTCGGCCCGGACGAACGGATAGGCCACCGTGATGTGTGGCCGAATGAGTCGCCAGTGTGCCGGGTCATAGATGCGGCGCCAGGGCACGATCTTGGCCTGCACGCGCTGCGATGGCGTGATGAAGAGGGCGCCAGTGCCCACGGGGGGAACAGCCATGCGATCATCTCCTGTACTGATCGGGCGCGGAAACCCCGCCCCTACTTGGCAGTCTGAGCGTTGCCAGCTATAATCGCATTATGCCACAGAACACCTTGCGGGGCTATCTTTTCCTGCTTGTCTTCACAGCAGGCTTCGCGACCCTCGGCGTCGAGCTGAGCGCATCTCGGCTGCTCGATCCGTGGTTCGGCAACTCGCTGATCGTCTGGGCCAGCCTGATCGGGCTGATCCTGCTCTATCTGGCGCTGGGCTACTGGCTGGGCGGGATCATCGCCGACCGTTCGCCGCGCCTGATCACCCTCCTGCGGCTGGCCGGCCTGGCCGCGCTCGGCATCGGGCTGATCCCGACCGTCAGCCGGCCGGTGCTGCTCGTCGCCAGCCGGGGCATCGCCAACCTGGACGCCGGGCTGCTGGGCGGCAGCATGGCCGCCATGCTGATCCTCTTTTCCGTGCCGGTGACGCTGCTCGGCTGCGTCAGTCCGTTCGCGGTGCGGCTGGCGTTGCAAGACATCGCAGGCAGCGGGGTGGTCGCCGGCCGCCTCTACGCGGTCTCGACCGCGGGCAGCATCCTGGGCGCGTTCCTCCCGGTGCTGCTGCTGATCCCCAACCTGGGCACGCGGCGCACCTTTGCGGTGCTGGCGGGCAGCCTCCTGCTGATCGTGCTGATCGGCCTGCTGCGCGTCGCGCGCCGCCGCGAGGTGCTGCTGGCGCTCGCCGCGCTCGCGCTGGTCATCTTCCTGGGCTGGCGGCCAACCGGCCCGCTCAAACCGGTCGCCGGGCTGATCTACGAAACCGAATCGGCCCACAACTATATCCAGGTGCTCGACCTCGGGACAGAGCGGCAGTTGCGGCTGAACGAGGGGGAGGGGATCCACTCGATTTATCGGCCGGGCGGCGGGCTGGCCGATGGCGTGTGGGATTATTTCCTGATCGCGCCGGCCTTCAACCCCGCGCCCTACGGCCCGGAACGCGTCCGCCGCGCCTACATCGGCGGCCTCGCGGCCGGCACGATCCCCAAGCTGCTCACCGAAGCCTATGGCCCGATTACCATTGATGGCGCCGAGCTTGATCCGGCCATCATCCAGGTGGGCCGCGACTGGTTCGCGATGACCGAGCCGAACCTGAACGCGGTGGCGGCGGATGCGCGGTGGTGGTTGGCGAAGGGTAACGTGGTAGATGGGTATATTGGTACATTGGTAGATCGGTATATTGGTAGACTGATCCCGGTGACTCCCGGTCCACCACTCTCCCAAGTTACCAATTTACCACTCTCCCAGGCCACCACTCTCCCAACTTACCAATCTACCACTCTACCGCGTTACGACCTCATCGCCGTTGACGCCTACCGCCCGCCCTACATCCCGTTTCACCTGACGACCGTCGAGTTTTTTGCGTTGGCGCGCGAGCGGCTGGCGGAGGATGGGGTGGTCGCGGTGAACGTGGGGCGCACGCATCGCGATTACAGCCTGGTGAACGCCATCGCCGCGACGCTGGGACAGGTCTTTCCGAGCGTCTACCTGGTGGATCTACCCGATGGCGGCGAGCTTGGCAACACGCTGGTCGTGGCGACGCGGCGACCGACCACTCTGGCCGATTTTCGCGCCAACCTGCCCGCCTTCGATACGCCGCTGCTGGCGCAAGTCGGCCACCAGGCGGCGGGGCTGGCTTCCATCGCTGTGCCGCCCCCCGGCACGCCCATCTTCACCGACGATCGCGCACCCGTCGAGCAGGTCGTCCACGCGCTGGTGTTGCGGCAGATGTTGGGGTGGTGAGACGTGTTGCGTATTGCGTTTTGCGTATTGTCGCGCGCTATTCGCCGATTTGCTGATTTGCCATTTCTCTTCTCGGAGTACCGCACATGTGTTACACCCATGCCCTGGTTCGTCCGCCCGGCGACAGTTTCCGTCGGGCGATCAGTTCGACCGGCGCGACGATTGATGTGCCGCTGGCGCAGCGCCAACACGCCGAGTATTGCCAGGCGCTCGCCGCGGCCGGCCTGACCGTCGAGGCGCTGCCGCCGGACGAACGCTTTCCCGATAGTTGCTTCATGCAAGACCCGGCGGTCGTGATTGCCGGCCGCGCGATCATCTGCCGGCCCGGCGCAGAGAGCCGGCGGGGCGAGGAGTCCAGCGCGGCCGCGGCGTTGGCCGGCCGCTTCCCGTTGAGCCGCATCGTCGCGCCCGGCACGTTGGAGGGCGGCGACGTGCTCATCCTGCCCGACCGGGTCGTCGTCGGCCGGTCGGGCCGCACCAACGCCGCGGGGATCGCACAGTTGGCTGTGGCGCTGGCCGGGACCGGGCTGCCGGTCTACGCGGCGGAGGTTCAACCGTATCTGCACCTCCTGACCGCGGTCACGCACCTGGGTGAGGGGATCGCGCTCGCGGTCGAGGGGTGGCCGCTGCCGCCGCCGCTGGCCGGGCTGGAAGCGCTGCGCGTGCCACAGGACGAAGCCTATGCCGCGAACAGCCTGGGGATCGGCGCGCATGTGATCGTGCCCGCGGGCCATCCCAGGGTCGCGGCGATGTTGGCCGCCCGTGGCTTCACCGTCCTGCCCGTCCCCCTCTCCGAATTCGCCAAAGCCGACGGCGGCGTGACATGTCTGTCGCTGGTGTGGTAAAATTGGAAGCTGGATGCTGGAAGCGAAAGACGGGAATTGGTATATTGGTAAATTGGTAGGTTGGCAGATCAGTGAATGGCGGGCAATTAACTGATTCCTGACTCCTGATTCCTGGCCCCTGACCCCTGGTACGGAGGTGAATCTTGCAAGCCTTTGACTACGTCCGAGCGCAAAGCACCGAGCAGGCGGTGGCGTTGCTGGCCGAGGCGGGCGATTCGGCCCGCGTGTTGGCCGGCGGCACCGATCTGCTGGCGCAAATGAAGGAGGGGCGGCGCAAAGTCGCCCTGGTGGTGGATGTCAAGTTCATCCCCGAATTGAACGAGTTGTGTTACGACCCGGCTGAGGGGTTGTGGCTGGGCGCAGCCGTGCCGTGCTATCGCATCTACGGCAACCCCGCGGTCGCTCACGCCTATCCGGGCCTGATAGATGCGGCTTCGCTCATCGGCGGCGTGCAGGTGCAGGGCCGTGCCAGCCTGGGCGGCAATCTGTGCAACGCCTCCCCGGCCGCGGATTCGATCCCCGCGCTCATTGTGCATTCGGCAATCGCACGGATCGCCGGGCCGGGGGGCCGCCGCGAGGTCCCGGTCGCGGCGTTCTGCACCGGGCCGGGCCGCACGGTGTTGGAGCCGGGCGAGCTGCTGGTGGCCCTCCATCTGCCGCCGCCCCCGCCGGGCTTCGGCGCAGCTTATCTGCGCTTTATCCCGCGCAACGAAATGGACATCGCGGTGACCGGCGCGGGCGCAGCGGTGCAATTGGACGGCCGCGGCGAAACGATCGTGGCGGCGCGCGTGGCGCTCGGCGCGGTCGCGCCGACGCCGCTCTATGTGAAAGAGGCCGGCGACGCGCTGATCGGCCGGCCGGTGGCGGAGGCCGAGTCGGCCATCGCGTCCGCAGCCGAGATTGCCCAGGCCGCGGCCCAGCCCATCGGCGACATGCGCGGGACGGTGGCGCAGCGCAAGCACCTGGCGGCGGTGCTCACCCGTCGCGCGTTGCGCCGCGCGCTCGAACGTGCCCAGACAACCCTGGGGGGAGCAGAGAAATGACATCACGCAAGAACGAAACGATGGTTCGGACGCGCATCAACGGCGAAGCGGTGGAGTTCCTCTGCGAGCCGCGCCAAACACTCCTGGAGGTGTTGCGGGACCCCCTGGGCTTGACCGGGGTCAAGGAAGGGTGCGGCAACGGCAACTGCGGCGCGTGCAACGTCATCATGGACGGCGTGCTCGTCAACTCGTGCCTGGTGCTGGCGGTTGAGGCCGAGGGCCGGGCGATCACCACGGTCGAGGGGCTGGCCGGGCCGGGTGGGCTGCATCCGCTCCAGCAGAGCTTCCTGGAGCACGCCGCGCTGCAATGCGGCATCTGCACCCCCGGCTTCCTCGTCGCCGCAAAGGCGCTGCTCGACCACAACCCGCACCCAACCGAGCACGAGGTGCGCTACTGGCTGGCCGGCAACCTGTGCCGCTGCACGGGGTACGATAAGATCGTGCGCGCGGTGCTGGATGCGGCCGATAAGATGGCGGCATGATTCATGGTGCGGGAATGAGAGCAACTTCTGTGCAGCCGCCTCTGCCCGGCATCCAGGCCGTGACTGACGTCGAAACCGGCGCGCTCGTCAATCGGCTGAATCCGGGCGACCGTGCGTTTCACGATTGGTATCGCTTCGTGCTCTCTTTTCCGCCGCATCTGGTGCGCGACTATTTGCGCGAGTTCGGGGACAATGGATGGGCCGTCATATTGGATCCTTTTTGCGGGACGGGTACGACGCTGGTTGAAGCCAGGCTGGCGGGTTTGCAGAGCATCGGTCTCGAAGCAAATCCGTTCGCACACTTTGCCAGTTCGGTGAAGCTCGATTGGTGTGTGGCTCCCGATGCGCTGTCGGCGGCGGCCCACGATATTGCTGCATCGGTTCGTGCGCGACTCTCGGCTGCGGGGATAGACGATAGCCGGCTGCAAATCTCAGTGCCCGAAGAGTGGGATCTCCAGACGCTCGATCCAGAGTCGGCGAAGCTGCTCATCAAGGATTCGATCAGCCCGCTCCCGCTTCACAAAGCCCTGGCGCTTCGCGGGGCGATCGCGGCCTATGCGGCCGAACCGTTCTACAAACACCTGCTGTTGGCGTTTGCAAACACGGCCGTTGGTTCGATCAGCAACTTGCGATTCGGCCCGGAAGTGGGCGTGGATAAGATTAAGACCGATGCCGTGGTGGTCGCCCCGTGGCTGAATGAGGTCGCGCGGATGGCCGATGACCTGCGCCTGGTCGCCGGCAATCACTATCCGGCCGCCGAGGCCTATCTGACGGATGCCCGGCAGGCCAGCGCGATCCTCGCGCCCGACAGCGTGGATGCAGTCATCACCTCGCCGCCCTATCCGAACGAGAAGGATTATACGCGCACGACGCGCCTCGAGTCGGTGCTGCTGGGATTGATCCACGATTCGGCGGAGCTCAAGACGTTCAAGGGAACCCTGGTGCGCTCGAATACGCGCGGAGTCTACAAAGGGGATGACGACGATCAGTGGGTCGCCCATCACGCGGGCATTCAGCGCATCGCCGAGCAGATCGAGCAGCGCCGGATCGAGCTGGGGAAGACCTCCGGATTCGAGCGACTCTACAGCCGAGTTACGCGGCTCTATTTCGGCGGCATGGCGCGGCATCTGGCAGAACTCCGCCAAGTGTTACGCCCAGGCGCGCGATTGGCCTATGTGGTCGGAGATCAAGCGTCCTATCTGCGGGTGATGATCCGCACCGGCCAGCTTCTGGCCGAGATCGCCCAAGAGCTTGGCTATGAGTTGGTTCGGATTGACCTCTTCCGCACGCGGTTTGCGACGGTAACCAAGGAACAACTGCGGGAAGAGGTTGTTGTGTTGCGTTGGCC
>CAZYHE010000076.1:6133-12055 GCA_964647225.1 uncultured Anaerolineales bacterium | reverse complement strand
CAACGGTCTCGGCCACGCCCACGGCCACGCCGAACGCAACGGTCTCGGCCACGCCGACGCCAACTGCGACGACCCGTCGGGTTTACCTGCCGCTTGTGCTTCGTCACTAACGAGGTGCGGCCCTGCGAATGCAAGAAAGCGGAGAGTCAGACCGATCCGCTTTTGACATTCCGCGCCCCTCGTGCTAATCTTGCCGGGCTGGGAAACCAGTAGACAAGTTGACGAGGAAACAAGGAGGTCGGGTCTTGCGGCCTGATCTCGACGCGTATGTTTGAATACACAATCACGGCGACCGATCCGCAGAACGCCGCGCGTGCGGGCGTGTTCGCCACACCGCATGGCGACCTGATCACGCCCGTCTTTGCGCCGGTGGGCACGCAGGCCACGGTGAAGACGCTGACCCCGCGCGACCTGGCCGAATTGGGCGCGACTTTAGTGCTGGCGAATACGTATCATCTGTATCTGCGGCCCGGCACGGCGCTGATCCAGGACTTCGGCGGGGTGCATGCGTTCATGGGCTGGCCGGGGCCGATGCTGACCGATTCCGGCGGGTTCCAGGTGTTCAGCCTGGCGCTGCGTCGCAAGCTCGACCCCGACGGCGTGACCTTCCGCTCGCACATTGACGGCAGCGCCCATCGCTTCACCCCGGAAAGCACGATCGCCAGCCAGGAAGCGCTGGGTGCGGACATCATCATGTGCCTGGACGAGTGCGCCGAGCCGCTCGACCGCCGGTACAACGAGGAGGCGCTGCGCCGCACCCACGCCTGGGCCGTCCGCTGCCAGGCCGCGCACGGTCGCGCCGACCAGGCGCTCTTCGGCATCGTCCAGGGCGGCATCTTCCCCGACCTGCGCGTCGGGGGTGCCCGCGCCTTGCGCGGCCTGGATCTTCCCGGCTGCGCCATCGGCGGGTTGAGCGTCGGCGAGACGAAGGCGCAGATGTACGCCACGTTGGATGTCACCGTGCCGGAACTGCCCACCGGCAAACCGCGCTACCTGATGGGGGTCGGCGCGCCGGAGGATATCGTCGAGGGGGTGGCGCGGGGCATTGACATCTTCGACTGCGTCCTGCCGACGCGCGTGGCGCGCAACGGCGGGCTGTTCACGCGCTACGGCCGGATGAACCTGCGCAACGCCAGGTACGCGGCCGATCCGCTGCCGGTGGAGCCGGGCTGCGACTGCTACGCGTGCCAGCATTTCAGCCGGGCCTACCTGCGCCACCTGTTCAAGGCGGGCGAAACCCTGGGGCTGCACCTGGCGACGGTGCATAACGTGCGTTTCATGGTCCGGCTGATGCACGATATCCAGGCTCACATCGCAGCAGGGACGTTCGCCGGCTTTCGCCAGCAGTTTTTGGCCGAATATCAGTTGTCGAACCAAGAAGTGCGCCACGCCCAGCGGGAACGCTACGTCGTCCGCCAGCGGGCCGGAACGTAACCCAACCTACTAATCTACCAATCTACCAATCTACCAATTTACCAATTTACCAACCTACCAATTTACCAACCTACCAACTCACCCGACAAACAGGAACAGCTAACGATGATCTCCATCCTCGAAGCAATCATTCTCGGCATCTTCCAGGGGCTGACCGAATTCATCCCGGTCTCAAGCTCGGCGCATCTGATCGTCGTCCCCTGGCTCTTCGGCTGGAGCGACCTGGCGGTCAACAGCCTGGCGTTCGACGTGGCCCTGCACCTGGGCACGTTGGTCGCCGTGCTCTGGTTCTTCTCCGCGGATTGGCTCCGGCTCGTCCGCGCCGGGATCGCCAGCCTGCGCGAACGGAAGATCGGGGCGGACCCCGACCGCCGGCTGGCCTGGCTGCTGGTCATCGGCTGCATCCCCGGCGGGATCGCCGGCGTGCTGGCCGAGAGCCAGGTCGAGGCGTTGTTCCACCAGCCCGATCAGCCGCACCAGCCGGTCGCGATGATCGGGATCGCGGTGATGCTGGCGGCGGCGGGCGCGGCCCTGCTCCTGGCCGACCGCCTGGCGCGCCATCAGCGCGGGCTGAACGGCCTGGGACTGAAGGACGCGGTCATCATCGGCTGCGCGCAGGCGTTGGCCCTCTTCCCCGGCGTCTCCCGCTCCGGCGCGACGATCACCGCGGGGCTGGCGTTGGGGCTGGAACGGCCCGCCGCGGCGCGCTTCTCCTTCCTGCTCTCCGCGCCCATCGTGGCCGGCGCGGGCTTGAAGAGCGCCTGGGACGTCTTCCAGGAGCTACAGGCCGGCACGATGACCGCCGCCAGCCTGATCTTTTTCCCGATCGGGTTCGCTGCAGCCGCCATCACCGGCTATTTCTGCATCAAATTCCTGCTCCAGTATTTGCAGGGGCACTCCACCGCGGTGTTCGCCTACTACCGCTGGGCGCTGGCCGCCCTGATTGTGGTTGTGGCGCTGGCGCGCGGCTGAGCTGGTGTGATTTTGAAATACACCCGACTGGCGGTGGGGCTTCTGCTGGCCCTGGCGTTGGCCGCGTGTAGCGGGCGGAGCGATCCCCCCGCGCCCCCGGCCGTCGTGCGCATTTCCGGTTCCACCAGCATGATGCCGGCGCTCCAGGAGTTGGCCGCGGCCTATCGGCAACGCCAGCCTAACGCACGCATCGAACTGCTCGGCAACGGCTCGGAGGCCGGGCTGCGCGAGCTTAAGGCCGGCACGGTGGATCTCGCAGCGGTCTCCTGGAAACCGGAGGACGCCGAGCTGCCGGAAGGGATCGTCGCGACGCCGTTTGCCCGCGATGGGATCGGCGTCATCGTGCATCCGGCGAACCGGATCGCCGGCCTGACGCTGAACCAGGTGCGCAGCATCTATCGCGGAGAGGTGTTGGACTGGCGGGCGGTCGGCGGGCCGCTGGATGAGCCGCTGGTTATCAGCCGCGAGGACGGCTCGGGGACGCGCGCCGCGTTCGAGGCCACGGTGATGAACGGCGAGCAGGTCACGCTGAACGCCGTAGTCCTGCCGAGTAGCCGGGCCGTGGTGGATCAGGTCGCGCGCCGGCCCGGTGCCATCGGTTATGTCTCCATGGCCGCCCTCACCGACACTGTGCGCGCCATACCGGTCGAGGAGTTCCTGCCGACGCCGGCCAACGTGCGCAGCGGCGCCTATCACTTGACGCGTTATCTCTATCTCTACACCCACGCCCCACCCGCGCCAGACGTACAGCGCTTCCTCGATTTCGTCAGCAGCCCCGAAGGCCAGCGGATCGTCGGCCGGCATCATGTGCCGCTGCGCTGAGGCGCCGCGGCGAACTTGCGCTTTTGGGCGATCTATGATATATTCGCGCCAGTTTGAAGGCGATGCGCGGTCTGAGGAAGTGGGGTCCCCCCCACTTTTCTTATTGTCAGGGCCTGTGCAGGGGAAAATCCAACCCGTAGTCACGTAGGAGCAGTTGCAGGGATGAAGAGCGACCTGATCATGGCGATCAACCAGATTTGCGCCGAGAAAGATTTGCCGCGGCCGATCATTCTGGGTGCCATCGAAGAAGCGTTGGTGCATGCCTATCGGCGCAATTATGCGAACAATACCGCCGTGGTCAAAGCACAGATTGATGGCGACACCGGGGAATTACGGATCTTCTGCGAGAAGACGGTCGTGGAGACCGTCGCCGATCCCAGCGTTGAGATCAACATGACCGACGCGCGGCAGATTGATCCGCAGGTCGAGTTGGCCGGCACCGTACAAGTGGAACGGGTCCCGGCCGATTTCGGCCGCATCGCCGCGCAAACCGCCAAGCAAGTGATCCTGCAGCGCATCCACGAAGCGGAACGGGACCAGCTCTTCGACTCTTTCCATGATCACGAAGGCGAGCTGATCACCGGCACGGTGCAGGCCATTGACTACCGCAGCAACACGGTCACCATCACGCTCGGCAAGAAAGCCGAAGGCACCCTGACCGCGGACGATCAGTTGCCGAACGAACGCTATCGCATCGGTCAAAACGTGCGGGCGCTCCTGGCCGAAGTTCACAAGGGCACGCGCGGCCCGCAAATCCGCCTCTCCCGCACGCACCGCAACATGCTCCGCCGCCTGCTGGAACGCGAGGTGCCGGAGATCTTCAACGGCACGGTCGAGATCAAGAGCGTCGCGCGCGAACCGGGCCAACGCTCGAAGGTGGCGGTGTCGGCCACCCAGCCGGGCGTGGATCCGGTCGGCTCGTGCGTGGGTCTGCGCGGCACGCGCATCCAAAACATCGTGGATGAGCTGGGCGGCGAGAAGATTGATGTCGTCGAGTGGAACTCCGATGTGCGACTGTTCATTGCCAATGCGCTCAGCCCGGCGCGACCGAGCGACACGGTCCTGATCGAGGAAGGCGACATTCACACTGCCATCGTCATCGTGCCCGACCGGCAACTCTCCCTGGCGATCGGCAAAGAAGGCCAAAACGCCCGCCTGGCCGCCAAACTGACCGGCTGGCGCATTGATATCAAGAGCGAAACCGAGGCCGCCACCGAGGGCTTGGCCGAGATCAAACGGCAGCAGTTGCAACTCGCGCGCACCCGTTCGCTGGAGGCGCGGGTGGCGCCGGCGCCGGGCGATGACCTGTTGAGCCGCGCCGAATGGCTACTGCGCGAGCGCGACAAGTCGGCGGTCACCCTGGAACAGGCGGCGAAGATGCTGGCCGAGGCCGAAGTCGTGGTTGCTCCGCCGGTTGAATCGGCGCAAGCCGCGCCGGTCGCGGTCGAAGGCGGCCAACCTCTCAAGGCGGCGCAAGCCGCGCCGGCCGAAGGCGTGCCCCCGGCAGCGCCCGCCGAAGGCGTCGAAGAGCCGACCCAGGCCAATCTCGCATTCCCGGCGCTTGAGCCTGGCTTCCTTGAGCAGGTCCCGGAACCGGGGAGCTTCGAAGAGACCGACGAGACCGGCGAAGCCGGCAAGACGGGCAAGAAGACCAAGAAGGCCAAGAAGGTCACCAAGAAGCGCGACTTGATCTATGATGATTTGCTCGGCCAGCTTGTCCATCGGCGCACCTATCGGTCGGAGCGAGATGGTTTTACCTCTGACGAGGGATAACGGATCCGGCGGACGGAGAGATGGCTAAAGCACAGAAGCCGCGCCAGAAACACGTGCCGGTGCGCACCTGCATCGCGTGCCGGCAGCCGCAAGGCAAGCGAGAGCTTATCCGCATTGTGCGCACCCCGGCCGGTGAGGTCCGGGTGGATCCGACGGGTAAACAAGCCGGTCGCGGCGCCTATTTGTGTCGCACGCGGGGCTGCTGGGAATTGGCCTTAACCGGCCAGCGGCTCAACGCCGCCCTGAAGACGACCCTGACGCCGGAAAATCTGGCGGCGCTTCGGACCTATGCCGCGGGGTTGCCTGCGGCCACTGCGTCCGGTATAGTTAGTTGAAAGAGGAGTTTTCCCATGCTGGCGGCCGTTCGACCGCAGCTCAATCGGGCCAGGGGGCAGCAACTCTCGCCTCGTCATGCAAATGCCGACGCGGGCGGGCCCGTTGCGAGGGGGAGCTGATGTAGATCATTTGACGTTCAGCCCTTCCCCGTAACTCCCCGACACTTGCGCGCCTCCTCGTCCAGCTAATGCTGGCAGCGATAGATCTTGCAGCTCGAACACCAGAAGGCTCATCCGCGCGGGCCTGCACCAACGGCCCCGCGCCTGGACATCTTCGCGCGAGACCTTGCGCGGCCCGCGTTAGTTAGACCATCGCCCGGTGGCGAGGAGGCGACATTATGGCACTAGACGATCCCAAAGGCGCATTGCCCAAGCAGGATGCGCCGGTTGCAGACCGGCCCAATCCGCCTGCGACCAAGACAATCTCCCAGACCAAGACGGCTGAACCGCCGGCCAGACCGGCCGGCGGCAATCCACCCAAGCCCGGGACCCCGGCAACCGGCCGGCGCCCCGGCAATGAACCGACCAGCCAAGGGCAGGGCAAAGCGCCCGCGCCATCCGGACAAGCGGCGCGACCCCCCGCCGG
>CAZYHE010000076.1:0-6033 GCA_964647225.1 uncultured Anaerolineales bacterium | reverse complement strand
CCGGCAACACCGGCAATACGGGCCGGCCGGCCGGCCCGACCAACCCGGCCAAGCCAGCCGGCAAGCCGGATGCCCGGCCCGCCGGGGGTGGACCGGCGAAAAGCCCAGGCCCCGCGCCCGCGGCGCCCACCGGGCAACGCCAGGGCAATGCCCCGCGGCCAGGCCAGAGCGGCCCGGCGAATGCCGGGCCAGAGCGGCCGACGATGCCAGGCGCCCGACCGACGAACGGTACGCCGACCGGCCCGACCAAACCAGGCAGCCCGACCAAACCGGGCGCGGCGCAACCGGGCACGAATGTGCAGCGCACGAACCGCCCCAACACCGCGCCGCCGGCGTCCAACGTCGGTCGCGGGGGCGGCCCGCCCGCGCAGACGACCTCGCGGCCCGGCATGAATCAGGCGCGGCCGGCGCCGGGGGGATCGCGCGGCAATGGCAGTCACGGCGGCGGCCGGTCACAGCAACGGCCAGCCATGCCCCCGAAGGGCCAGGCGGCCCCCGCCGGCCCGGCCACGGCCAGCGCGGGTACACGCGCGGCTCCGCCTGCGGCCCCGGCCGTCACCGAGGTCATCATCGGCGACCACATCACCGTGCGCGAGTTGGCCGAGAAGATGCACCGCAGCGCGATTGACATCATCAAGGCGCTCATGAACTATGGCATCATGGTGCCGATCACCCAGACGATTGACTTCGATACCGCGCAAGTCGTCGGCGGCGACCTGAGCATCGCGGTCAACCGTGAGGCGCAGCCTGAACCGGCTGTGGTCGAGGTCAAAGAAGAAGCGCCGAAGACGTTGCGCCAGCAGATCATCGCCAACGAAAAGCCGGAGGGCATGGTCATCCGACCGCCCATCGTCACCGTGCTGGGCCACGTGGATCATGGCAAGACCACGCTGCTCGATGCGATCCGCGAAACCCGCGTGGTGGATGGCGAAGCCGGCGGCATCACGCAGCACATCGGCGCGTACCAGGTGGAGCGCCAGGGGCGCAAGATCACCTTCCTGGACACACCGGGGCACGCGGCCTTCACGGCCATGCGCGCCCGCGGCGCCATGGTGACCGATATCGCGGTGCTGGTGGTCGCGGCCGATGATGGCGTCATGCCGCAGACCAAAGAAGCGATCGCCCACGCCCGCGCGGCTTGCGTGCCGATCGTCGTGGCGCTAAACAAGGTGGACAAGCCCACCGCCAACCCCGACCGGGTCAAGCAAGAGTTGGCCGACAACGGCCTGCTGATCGAGGAATACGGCGGCGATGTGATCTGCGTGCCGGTCTCGGCCAAGTTCCGGCGCGGCATTGATGACTTGCTGGAAAACCTGCTGCTGGTGGCCGACATTGATCCGCTCAAGGCCAACCCCCTGGGCAACTCTATCGGCACCGTGATCGAGAGCCGCATGGACAAATCGCGCGGCCCGCTCGCGACCCTGCTGGTGCAGAACGGTACCCTGCACGTGGGCGACAGCATCGTCGCAGGTGACGTGTACGGCAAAATCCGCGCGCTGTACGATGACAAGGGCCAGCCGATCACCGAGGCGCTGCCCGCGACGCCGGTCGTGGTGCTCGGCATGGCGGATGTGGCGGCGGCCGGCGACACTTACGCGGTGGAAGCTGATGAGCGCACCGCGCGCGCCATCGCCGCGGAACGCCAGGCGCGGCATCGCGCCGAAGCGACCGCCGCGGCCGCGCCGAAGGCCGTGGCGTTGGAGAATATCTTCGCCCAGGCCCAGAGCGGCCAGACCAAAGAGCTCAACCTGATCTTGAAGTGCGATGTCCAGGGTTCCCTGGAGCCGATCGTCAACTCGCTGGCGAAGCTGGGGGACGAGAAGCTGCACGTCAGAGTCCTGCACCAAGCCACCGGCAACATCAACGAGTCGGATGTCATGCTGGCGGTCGCCTCCAAGGCCATCATTCTGGGCTTCAACGTCGTCGCCGATATCGCAGCGCAACGCATGGTCGAGGCCGACGGGGTGGATATCCGGACCTACAACATCATCTACAAGATCGTCGAAGACATCGAAAAGGCCCTCAAAGGGATGTTGGAACCGGTGTTCAAGGAAGTGGTGCTGGGACACGCCGAAGTGCGCGCCGTCTTCCGCATCACCAAGGTCGGCAAGGTCGCCGGATGCTATGTCACCGATGGCGAAATCCCCCGCGGCGCCTCAGTGCGCGTCAAGCGCGGAGGCGAGGTCGTGCGCGAGGATCGTATCGGCACCCTGAAACGCTTCCAGGAAGATACGACCGAGGTCAAAACCGGCTTCGAATGCGGTCTCAGCCTGAACAACTACAACGAGCTTGAAGTTGGCGATGTGCTCGAGGCCTACAAGAAGGAACGCGTGAGTTAAGAGAAACATGATTACCTACCGCCAGCAACGCATCTCCGATCTGCTGCACCAGGAGTTGAGCCTGCTGATCGGCGCTGAGCTATCTGACCCGCGTCTGGAGGACGCCCTGGTGACAGTCACCCGGGTGGTGGTAAGCCCGGATTTGCACAATGCGCGCGTCTCAATCGAGCACGCGTTGCCGCGCGAATCGTCCCGGCAGGTGTTGGCGGCGCTCAAGCACGCTGAGGGCTTCCTGCGCCACGCCATTGCGGAGAACCTGAACCTGCGTGTGGTGCCAGAGCTGAGCTTCCACGTGGATGAGACCGAGCATCGCGCCCGGCACATTGATCAGCTGCTCGACTCGCTGGCTGCGGAGGCGCAACCTGCCGCCCCAACGCCGGAAAATGACGCCCATGAGCACACTGGCTGAGATCGCAAACCTGCTGCGGGGCGCCAGCCGCGTGCTGGCACTCACGCACATCGCCCCTGATGGCGACGCCATCGGCTCGCTGCTCGGCTTCGGCTGGGTGCTGCGGGCCGCTTGGCGTCAGGCCGCGGGCCAGCCGGGTCAGACGGGCCGCGCCATCACCCTGGCCTGCGCCGATTCCCCGCCGGCGCAGCTTCAGTGGCTGCCGGGGGTCACAGACATTGTCACCACCCCACCGGCCGGTTCCTGGGATGTCGTGGTCGGGCTGGATGCGAGCGACGCGCTGCGGCTCGGCAGCGCGTTCCGCCCGGCCGATTACGGCGCAACGCCGATCGTCATCCTGGATCATCACGTTACCAACCTCCACTTCGGCGCCTTCAATTATGTCAATCCTTCCGCCGCGGCCACCGCACAGATTATCGTTGATCTGGCCGACACGCTCGACGCGCCGCTCGGCCGGGAGGCCGCCACGTGCCTGCTCACCGGACTGGTCACCGACACCCTGGGGTTCCGCACCAACAACGTGACGCCACAGGTCATGGCGACCGCCATGCGCCTGATGCAGGCCGGCGCCAACATGAGCGAAGTGACCGAACGCACACTGAATCACCGGCCGCTCAATGTCCTGCGGCTCTGGGGGCTGGCCCTCTCCAGGGTGCGCCTCAAGCGCCAGGTGGCGTGGATCAGCATCACCCAACGGATGCGTCAGGAAGTGGACGCGCCCACCGCGGGCGACGGCGGGCTGGTCAGCCAACTCATCAATGCGCCAGAAGCCGCGATCGCGGCGGTATTTTCGGAAGGCGTCGGCGGCAAAGTGGAAATCGGCTTCCGGGCCAAGTCTGGCTACGATGTCTCGCAGATCGCGTTGAACCTGGGCGGCGGCGGGCATCCGCAGGCCGCGGGCTGCACGATCATGGGCCCGTTGGACGCCGCCGAGGAACGGGTCTTGCCGATGCTGTTCCAGGCGACCGGGTGAGGGAGGACAACCGATGCAGCCTTCCGCGCCGCCGGTAACGGGAATCCTGAATATTGACAAGCCCGCGGGCTGGACTTCGCACGACGTGGTGGGCAAAGTCCGGCGGATTCTCGGCCAGAAAAGCGTCGGCCACGCCGGGACGTTGGACCCGTTGGCGACGGGGGTGCTACTGGTGTGCGCCGGCCAGGCCACGCGCGTTTCAGAGTATCTGATGGCGGGGCGCAAAGTGTACCGTGCGACCGTGCAATTGGGGCTGGCGACCGACACGTGCGACATAGAAGGCGCGACCCTCGCCACGGCCCCGGTGCCAGAGTTGGCGCACGATGACCTGACGCGGGCCTTGGGCGCCTTCGTCGGCGAACTGGCGCAGATCCCGCCGGCATTTTCGGCGATCAAGCAGGATGGCGTCCCGGCTTACCGGCGGGCGCGGCGCGGGGAAACGGTCACGATGGAAGCCCGGCCGGTGACCATCCACCAGATCGAGCTGCTGGCGTGGCAGTCGCCCCGCCTCACCATAGATGTGACGTGCGATCCGGGCACCTACATCCGCAGCCTGGCCCGTGACCTGGGCGCGGCGCTCGGCTGCGGCGGGACGCTGGCGGGTTTGCGCCGTCTGCGCAGCGGCCAGTTCGGGATCGAGGACGCGGTCGGCCTGGAGGCGCTGGCCGAAGCCAGCCAGGCCGGGCAACTCAGCCGCTTCCTCCACCCCATCCGCGCCGCGCTCTATGACCTGACGCCGGTCATCGTGGACACCGAAGCCGCGGCCCGCCTGGCGCACGGCCAACCGATCCTCGGCCCGGCCAACCCGGCCACGGATGCGGGGTATGCGCTGACGGCCGATGGGGCGGTGGTTGCGATCCTGCGCCGAGATGCCGCCAGTGATATCGCCGCTGCCAGCCATTGCCAATGGTGGCCCAAAAAGGTCTTCGAGACGGGCCAATAACCAAACCGGTGTCAATCATGCAGACTTACCTGGGCTTCGCCGACACAGATGCGGCCGGCGGCCGCGGATTTCCGGCCCTCGCGCAAGGCGCTTATCTCACCATCGGTAACTTCGATGGGGTCCACCGCGGACACCAGGCATTGGTATCTGCCCTGGTGCAGGCCGCCCATGCAGACGGCTGCCAGGCCGGGCTGCTCACCTTCGATCCCCACCCGCTGACCATCCTGCGCCCCAACACAACACTGGCGTCACTCACAAGCGCGGAAGAACGTGCGGAGATCCTCGCCGCGCTCGGCCTCGACTTCGTGCTCATGCTACCATTTTCGCGCGAGATCGCGGCGCGTCCGGCAGCCGAGTTCATGCAGGAGTTGACCCGCCACGTCCCCCTCCGGGCGCTCTGGATCGGGCCGGACTTTGCGCTGGGGCGCGGGCGGGAAGGGGACGCCGGCCGCCTGGCCGAGATCGGCGTCGAGTTGGGCTATCGCGTGGAGGTTGTGCCGCCGTTCGATTGGCTGGGCCAGCCGGTGCGCAGCAGCCGCATCCGCGCGCTCTTGAGCGAAGCAGGGGATGCGGCGCAGGCGGCCGCCTTGCTCGGCCGGCCCTACCAGGTGTGGGGAACGGTGACAGAAGGCGCGCGCCGCGGGCGCACCATCGGTTTCCCCACCGCCAACTTCAGCCTGCCGCCGGACGGTCTAAACCGTCGGCTCGTCCCCGCCAACGGCGTTTATGCGTGTTGGGTCTGGCGCGAGGCGCGCGGCTATCCGGCGGTGGTCAACATCGGAGTGCGACCGACCTTCGACAATGCCCATCGCAGCATCGAAGCCTTCCTGCTCGACTTCTCCGGCGACCTCTACGGGGAGACGTTGGGGTTGAGCTTTGTCGCGCGGCTGCGGGGCGAGCAACGTTTCCCCAACGCCGCCGCGCTGATCGCGCAGATCGAGGCGGACGTGGCCGCGGCCCGGCGCATGCTCTGCGCGGCCAACTCGCCGACGGAGCCGCCAGAGACGCCCGCACCCTTCTGGCAGGAGCTTCAGCACACGGCCGACTGGGCGATCGCGGTCACAGCCGATTCACAGCGCCAACTCTTCGCGCGCACGGCCACCGCCATGTACCTGCTGCAAGACGCCGACCCGACCCGACCGATCACCCTCGCGCGGGCCATCCAGGCCGAAGCGGATGCCCCGGCCGAGCTGCTCGTTGCCTGGCTCAACCGGCTGCTGTTGGGGCAGGAGATCGGGGGCGAGATGTACACCCGCTTCGAGATTCACGCCATCTCCCCGCGCGGCGTCCTCGGCGTGGCCTACGGCTACCGCGGCACACCCACGCACACCGCGATCAAGGCGGTGACGTATCATGATCTGAACGTCGA
>CAZYHE010000075.1:10513-12106 GCA_964647225.1 uncultured Anaerolineales bacterium | reverse complement strand
GCTCAGGGCGGCCAGCCAGACCAACGCGGCCCGCCGCTCGGCCAGGAATCCTTGCAGCGTCTGCGCCAGGTCGCGCTCGTTGTAGCGCCGCTCGGTCGGCCAGGCTTGCGGGTTGAGCGGCAGCCACGGCTCGTGCGGGCGGTGGAGGATGGTGTCTAGCCGCACGCGGAAGTCGGCGCGCTCCTCGTCCTCCAGGTGGGCGATGACCTCCAGGATGGACCAGGACTCGATGTTGGGCTTCCAATGCGCCGCTTCGGGCGTCACCCCCGCGGCCAGGGCGGCGATGCGCTCGGCATTCTGCGCCAATTGATGAAACAGCTCTGTAGGCTCCATAGTCGTCTTACCTCCCGCCGATCTGATCAGCCAGCGCTTCGTAGCGCGCGATGCGCCGGCCGATCACCGCCAGGCTGTCCTCCCAGAACTTGCGCTGGCGGATGTCAATGCCGAAGCGCGCCGTCAGTTCGGCGGCGGTGCCTGTGCCGGTGGCGGCCAGCAGGCTCACGTAGTCGGGAAGGAAGTCGGCGCCGCGTGTCTCGTAGATGGCGTACAGCCCGATGCCGAAGAGCAGGCCGAAGGCATACGGGTAGTTGTAGAACGACAGCTCCGGCCGGTAGTAGTGCGGCTTCCAGGTCCACATGGTAGGATGCAGCGTGCGCTCGTCCAACCCATCGCCATAGGTGGCCCGCTGGGCACGCGTCATAATGTCGTTGAGGTCATCGGCCGACAGCTCGGCGTGCGCCCGCCGCTCGAAGACCTCGCGCTCGAACAGGAAACGCGAGCTGATGTCCACGATGATCTGCGCATCGCCGACCAACATCGTGTCCAGGATCGCCAGCTCCTCGGCCGGGTCGGTCGTCTGCGCCAGCACCGCCTGCATCACGATCGTCTCGCACATGATCGAGGCGGTTTCGGCCAGGGTCATCGGCGTGTCGCTCTGCAGCGGGGTGCGATCGGCCGCGTAAAGGCACTGGTTGTGGAACGCGTGGCCCAGCTCGTGGGCGATGGTCGAGACCTGATCCAGGGTGCCGTCGAAGTTGCAGAGGACGCGCGACTCGCGCACCGCCGGCAGCCCCGTGCAAAAGGCCCCGCCGCGCTTGCCCTCGCGCTGCTCGGCGTCAATCCAGCGTTGCTCGAAGGCCCGGCGGGCCAGCGTAGCCAGGTCCGGGCTGAACGAAGCGAAGTGGGTCAGGATGAAATCGGCCGCCTGGTCGAAGCTGTAGCGCCGCGGCGGCGCGCCGACCGGCGCGTAGAGGTCCCACCACGCCAATTGCTCCTTGCCCAGGCAGCGCGCTTTAGCCCGGTAATAGCGGCGGAAGACGGGGAAGGCGTCCGTCATGGCGCCCAGCATGGCATCCAGGGTGGCCCGGTCAATGCGCGCATTGTCGAGCGCCCGGTGCAGTGCATCCTGGCGGCCACGTCGGCGGTCGAGGGTCAGCACGGCGCCCTTGACCCCGTTCAGGCAGGCCGCCAACGGCTCGCGCACCGTCGCCAGCAGCGCCAGCTCGGCTTCGTAGGCGCGGCGGCGCACCGGCTGGCTGCGATGCCTTTGAGGCCGCGCCGCCATTTCGGCCCGCGTGGCTCTCGGCGGAGCCG
>CAZYHE010000075.1:0-10503 GCA_964647225.1 uncultured Anaerolineales bacterium | reverse complement strand
CCTCGTGGGCGCGACGGCGCACCGCTTCGTCGCCGTGCGAGTGCAGGTTGATCAACGCCGGCAGCGGCAGGCGCACGGTCTGCCCGTCCAGCTCGAAGTCGGCGGCCAGTTGCGAGGTCAGCGTCCCCTGCAGCTTGCCCCACGCCGCCGCGCCGCTCACGTTCAGCTCGGCGGCCAACGCCTCCTCGGCAGCACCCATCAGATAGCGGCTCTGCTCGGCGGTCTCGCGCAGGGCGAAGGCGTGGGCCTGCGCCATAGGGTCGGCGGCGATGATCTCGTCCAAGGCCGGCGCCAGACGACCGATCCAGGCCTGGAACTGGGTCGCCAGTTGTTGAACGCGCACGCCGATCAGCTCGAACTCCGACAGGCGCCGCCGGGCGGCCATGTTGCGCGAATCGGTGGCCACAAAGGAAACGATGTAGGTGCGCAGTGTGGCAAACAGGGTCAGCAGCGCGTTGAGGCGCGTCACCGCCGGGCCGACGGCGGCTGAGGCATCCAGGACGTCGGCCTGCCCGGCCAGAAACGGCGCCAAATCGTCCAACTGCGCGTTGAGCTGCGCCAGCGCGGCAGCAAACTCCGGCGCATCGAGGCTGGGGTAGACATTGGACAAATCCCAACGGGGCGAAGTTTGGGTCATGGGTGATCTCCTGCTGCGTTCCTGACCGATAAAACGAGCGGCGCACCTGTCTGATGCGCCGCTGTTGAATTATCAGATAAGAAACCTGGATAGTGCCCGACCGGGTTTCTGCGTCACGCCGACTTTTCGTTGACGAACTCGCCCAGGGCCACAGCTTGCCCGCTGGCCGTCACCAGCAGCGGCGGCGCGGCGCGGGTGATGCATTCGGCGTTGACCACGCACTTGACGGCTTCGGGGTGCGAGGGGATTTCGTACATCACATCCAGCAGCACACGCTCGATGGTGGTGCGCAGAGCGCGGGCGCCGGTCTTGAGTTTCAGCGCATCGCGGGCCGCAGCCGTCAGCGCCTCGGGGGTGAAGATCAACTCCACGCTGTCCAACTCCAACAGACGCGCATACTGCTTCACCAGGGCGTTCTTCGGCTCGGTCAGCACGGCGATCAGGGCCGCTTCGTCCAGCGGGATCACGTTCACCGTCACCGGCAGGCGACCCACGAACTCCGGGATCATGCCGTACTTGAGCAGATCGTCGGCGCTC
The DNA here is from genome assembly GCA_964647225.1 of uncultured Anaerolineales bacterium. Classification (GTDB taxonomy): domain Bacteria; phylum Chloroflexota; class Anaerolineae; order CG2-30-64-16; family CG2-30-64-16; genus CAZYHE01. Next base: position 9,329 of record CAZYHE010000075.1, on the reverse strand, counting down.
ACCTGGCCCAGCAAGGCCGTGGTCAGTTCATCTTTGGTGCGGGGGATGACGTCACCCGTCTGGAAGCCGACGCGGCCCTTGGCGCCCACGCGCTGGCCGATGATGTCTTCCAGCCCGGAGAACGCCCCGCCGCAGATAAAGAGCACGTTGCGCGTGTCGAGCTGGACGAACTCCTGCTTGGGGTGCTTGCGGCCGCCCTGCGGTGGCACGTTAGCCACCGTGCCCTCGATGATCTTGAGCAAGCCCTGCTGCACGCCTTCGCCCGACACGTCGCGGGTGATCGAAGGGTTGTCGCCGCTCTTGCGGGCGATCTTGTCAATCTCATCAATGTAGATGATGCCGAGCTTGGCCCGTTCCACGTCCCAGTTGGCCGCCTGGAGCAGTTGCACGAGGATGTTCTCGACATCCTCGCCGACGTACCCCGCCTCGGTCAGGCCGGTCGCATCGGCGATGGTGAAGGGCACGTCGAGGACACGCGCCAGGGTGCGCGCCAGCAGCGTTTTGCCGCAGCCGGTCGGGCCGATCAGCAGGATGTTGCTTTTCTCCAACTCGACATCGTCGGTCTTCTTCCCGCTGGCGATCCGTTTGTAGTGATTGTAGACCGCAACCGAGAGCACCTTCTTGGCGCGCTTCTGTCCGACGACGTACTCATCGAGGCGGCGCATGATCTCGCGTGGGGGCAGCAGCCGCCAACGCGGGGTCGCTTCGGATGCGCCGGCGCTCTCGACGCCATCTTCCGCCAACACCTCCAGGCAGAGATGGACGCACTCATCGCAGATCGAGACGGTATCTGGCCCCGAGATCAGGCGCCGGATTTGCGTCTGATCTCGGTGGCAGAAGGAACAACGTTGGATGTCGGCCTGACCTTTGCTAGGCAACTTATTTTCCTTGTGGCGTGGGCGCGAGGACCTCGTCAATCAGCCCATACGTCTTCGCCTGTTCGGCGGTCATGTAACGGTCGCGTTCGGTGTCCTCGGCGATCCGTTCGATGGGTTGCCCGGTGTGGAACGCCATGATGGAGTTCAACTCTTCGCGCAGGCGCAGGATCTCGCGCGCCTGGATCTCGATCTCGGTCGCTTGGCCCTGCGCGCCGCCCAACGGCTGGTGCATGTGGACGGTCGCATGGGGCAACGCGTACCGCTTGCCCTTGGCCCCGGCCGTCAACAGCAGGGTGCCGAAGCTGGCTGTGACGCCGATCGCGATCGTGCTGACGTGCGCCCGGATCAACTGCATGGTGTCGTAGATCGCCATCCCGGCGTAGATCTGCCCGCCCGGCGAGTTGATGTAGAGCTGGATGTCCTTCTCGGGATCTTCGCGATCCAGGAAGAGCAACTGCGCCACAATGACGTTCGCCACCTGGTCGGTGATCTGCGTTCGGAGGAAGAATTGGCGGTTTTGCAGCAGCAACGAGTAGATATCGTATGCGCGTTCGCCGCGACCGCTGGTTTCGATCACCATCGGGATGAGCGATTGCGGCGTCAGAATCGTATTGCCCATAGACGTACCCTCTCTAGTAACGAATGTTTGTCAAATCAAAGATCTGACGAGAGAGTCTTATACCTGTTTGGCCGAGAAAGATGTTTCCGGCCTTACGGTTATTCGTTGCTCGTCGCGCTTTCGACCGGTTCGTCAGCCGCCGCGGATTCGACGGGCGCGGCCGGCGGTTCAGCTTCGGCAGCCGGGGCTGCCGTTTCGCGCGCAGCGTCATCGGTCTCGGCCGGCGCGCTGGCCTGGATCAACTCCAGCGCGGGGCTGGTCGTGACGATCTCGCGGAGGCGCGCCATGGCCCGGCTCGACAGCATATCCTGCCGGATCGCCGCGTGGCCTTCTGGCGTGTTGAGCATTTCGCGCGTCGCCTGCCCATCTTCGCTATCGCTGGTCAGCCCCAGCAGCCGCGCCACCTCGGCTTCGGCCTCTTCAGGTGAAATTTCGATCCCTTCGCGGCGGATCAGCTCGCCCACGGCCAGCCGCGCCTTGATGCGATACTCCGCTTGCGGCCGCATGCGTTCCTCGTAGCTCTCGGTGGTCAACCCCTGGAGGCGCAGATAATCCTCCAGTTTGTACCCGGCCTCGCTGACGCGGTGCTCGAGGTCATGGAGCATGGCATGGGTTTCGGCCGCGACCACATTGGGCGGGTACGCGATGGTCGAGATGCCAACCAGGGCGCTGATCGCCTCGGAAGTCAGGGTTTCCTCGACCTCTCGCTGTCGCTGGGCGGTCATGCGTTCGCGCAGCTTGGCGCGCATGTCGGCCACGTCCGCGAAGTCGCCGAGCGACTGGGCGAACTCGTCGGTGACCTCGGGCTGGACCTGGCTCTTCACGGCCGAGACCTTCGCCTGGAAGGCGGCCTCCTGGCCCTTGTACCGGGATGCCGAGTCTTCGGGGTAGGCCAGGCTGAAGCGCTTCTCTTCCCCGGCCGCCATACCGACGAACGCCTCGTCGAAACCGGGCAGCCAGCCGCTCTCGTTCTTCAGCACCAGTTCCCAATCATGGTTGTCCATGATCGTGTCTTCACCGACCGTGCCGGTGATATCCACCACGACCGTGTCGCCGATCTGCGCCGGCCGTTCGATGACCGCGGCAGTGGCGCGCTCGGTGCGGGTCTGCTCGATCAGTTCATCAACCTGCGCGTCGCCGATACTGACTTCCTGGGGGACGACGTGGATCTTCGAATAGTCGCCCAATTTAATCGTGGGCGGTTGTGGGATGACCAACGTGAAGCGGATCGGATCGGTCTCGAGATTCGTCAGGCTGGCCTGGCCGTAGGGCTCGAGCTGGCTGATCTCAAGCGCCTCCGCGAAGACCTCTTCTCCCAGGTCGTTGAGAATCTCATTCAGCACCTTTTCGCGCCCGAAGGTTCGGAGCACGGTGGCGTCAGGCGCCTTGCCGGGACGGAAACCCGGAACGCGCGCTTTTTGCGCAACCGCGCGAGCGGCGCGATGCACGGCCTTGGCGGTGCGTTCCGGCCCCAGTTCGATCGTGATCTCGATCTGGTGATCGTCGCGCGGCGCAGTGGTGATGTTCAATGGTTCAGACAACGTGAGCCTCCATAACATGCAACGAGTAACGAGCCAACGGGCAGACACGACTGCGCGAGTCTATCTGCCCTGTTTTTCGTTACTCGTCGGGTCAATCTATGTCAAACCATTATACACACGATCCGTCAAAGCGCGAAATTGGAGGTCACAGAAGCGCGTTGCGAGCACGTCATAATAAGCAACTGCCCGGAGAATCACCGCAGAGAACGCGGCGGGCGCTGAGCATTGTCGCGCCAACCGCAATGCCGGCACAAGGTCGGCCGCGCCTGCTCATTGGCCGATCACCAATGGCAAGTACACCGCCCCGGGCCGGACGAGGACCTGATCTCCGGTGAACGGCCCGCGGTTGCCATCCTTGTCCACCATCGCGACGCGCCAGAAGTAGGTTTTGCCGGGGTCATATTTCTTCGTGGGCGTGAAGCGCGCATTGGCCGTAGTGGTCGAATCATGCAGGGTGGCAAAGGTCGCGTTCAAGGCGACTTCCAGCCGGTAAGACGCCGCGCCCGCCACAACCTCCCATTCGAAAGTCGGCGTGATTGGGGCCGGCGCGCCGCTGGTTGGCGCCAACAAGGTCGTGACCGGATATTGCTTGAGGAATGAAGCCGTGGGGCTGTAGCTGCCGACTTTGCCATCGCCATCCATCGCGGCCACCCGCCAATAATAGGTCCCGTCAGGATACCCCTTCGTTGGGGTCCAACACGCCTGCTCGGTGTCCGTCTTATCATATTCGGACGAGAAGGTCGGATCGCGGCTGATTTGCAGACGAACCTTCCAGGCGGCAAACTGCGGCGCCGGCGCGGTCGGTGTGATGACCGGCGTCCAGCACAGGCTAGGGGCGCGGGCCGCCGGGCTGGCCGGCTGGCTGACCAGTCCGGTCGGCTCTGCCAGGCTGAGGGTGAAAGAAGCGGCCTCCGTCCAGCGATTGGTGATCGAACCACTGCGCCGAGCGCGCACCCGCCAGAAGTACGTGCCGTGCGCCAGGGTCGAGGTCCAGGTGTAGGAGGTTGCCGATGTGGTCGGCGCTAGGGTCGGCGAGCCGAAGTTGGGGTCTTCGTCCACCTGCAACTCGTACGATTCGGCCCCTTCGACCCGCTCCCATGTGAAGGTCGGCGTCGCGAACGCCAACGAAGTACGCAGGTTTTGCGGCACGAATCCGCTCCGCTCGAACGCGGCCGCCTCGCTCCACGGCCCGCGCAGGTTCCCCGATTGATCGTAGACCGGCCGCACCCGCCAAAAATAGGTGTTATCGCCGTTGAGATCCTTGTTGTGGGTGTAGAAACCGGGCGCGTAGCCATTGGCATTGTAGCGCAGGGTAGTATCCAGCACCGGCGACGTGAAGCGCGCATCGAGCGCGGCCTGCAGGTTGTAGCCATACCACGGCGTGTCGAGCGGCGTATAGAAGGCAAACGGCAGCACAGTCGGTAAGGCGGTCGGATCGCCCGCGGCCACCGATGGCGGCCACACCGGCGACATGCGGCCGGAGACGCTGGTGAAGCGGCTGAGGAAGTTAGTCTCCGTGCCCACATCGGGCCAGGCGTACGCGACGGCCGGATCGGACGGCACGGTGTCCTGCGCGTGGCCGCCGTCGGCGCGGGCCGTGAAGAGCGTGAGCGCGGCGCTGCCGGTGGCCTCTTGCATACCGATGGCGGTGTTGGGCACACGCAGTTCCAGATAGCCCCCGGCGGCGTCGTGCGCCAGCCGCTCGGCCCCCAAGTCGCTCAGCCGTTGCGGCGCGCCCCAGCCATTTGTCGTCCAGCGATAGATGAAGACCTGCGTTGCGGTGAAAGCGCCGCTGACCTGCTGGACATAGATCGCATACTCCGGGTAATGCGCGGGGAGCGTCGTGACGCGATAGCCGCGCGGGTCGCTCGACGCGCCGGCGCCATCGGCATGATCCAGGTCGAGGTAGAGCGCGTAGACCATGTCCTCGGCGCCGGTCGTGGCGTCGAAGCCGAAGAACCAGTCGTCTTTATCTTGTGTGGCGTAGAGGGTCGTCACGTCGTAGTTCGGGTCGTCCATGTCGCCGATCGTGTCGAAGCCGATCAGGTTGCGGTTGGTCACGGAGAGGAGCGTGCGCGTGTCACGCCAGCGGCTCGGCGCGGCCACCTGGAACCGCCAGACATCGCTCCAGCCGCCCAACGGCAGGCCGGCCCGCCGCGCCAACACCCGCCAGTAGTAAGTGCCGTAGGCGAGCTTCGTGGTCGGGATGTAGGCCGGGCGGGGCACCGAAGCCGAACGGACGATGTCGGCCGGGGCGAAATCGGCTGCGCTGCTGATCTCCACGTCATAGCTATCGGCATTGTAGGTGGGCCACCATTCAAACAGCGGCCCGGTCTCCACCATTTCGGTGGCATGCGCCGGTCGCAGTTGGACCACGGGCGGGCCGGGCGTGGCCGCGAGCGCCCGGGCGGGGTTGAAGCGCACACGCCAGACCTGGCTCCACACGCCGATTTCGGCGCCGCCCAGGCCGGCCAGCGGCCGCACGCGCCAATAGTAATCCACCCCGATCTGCGGGGCGAAAGGCGGCGCATCGGTGGGCACCGCGGCTGAGTTCTGGGTGTCAATCTGCCAGTCTACCGTATCGAAGAGCGGGTCGCGCGAGACCTGCAGGAGATAGGCCGCGGCGCCGATGCGCTGCCACGCAAAGATCGGCCAGGGGGCCGTGCGGTCTTCGGCCGGCTGAACCAGCGGCGAAGCGGCATAGTATGGCAGCGGTGCGATCAGATCCGGCGCGAACGCGGCGGCGTCAGACTCGAACGAAAAGACCTCGGAGGGCAAACCGGCGTTTTGGCTGCGATCATACGGGATCACCCGCCAATACCAGATCGGCCAAGTGGGCAATTTGTCGAAGTTGGCCTGCTGCCAAAATGGGTTGGCGGTGATAGCCGTCCACCCCTGCGAACCCGGCGGGAAGCTGTTCGCGTTGTTGACCTCGATCTTGTAATAGCCGGCGCCGGGCACGGGGGTCCAACTGAAAATGGGCGGCTGCCGCACATGCTGGGTGTTGTTGGTCGGCGTCAGCAATTCCGCCTGGAGGTACCAACGTTTCACGAAGGAACGCGTTTCGCTCCACTCGGAGACCGAATTGCCTGAATGGGCGCGCACGCGCCAGTAGTAGTTGACGTCGTTTGGCAGGTCGCCCGGCGGGGTGTAGGTCGTGTTGCGGGTATCCACGGTCGTCACGTCCACGTTGAAGCTGCTGTCGGTAGCGTATTGCAGGCGATAGAACTGCGCGCCGCGCGCCGCGGCCCAGCGAAAGGAGGGCGTAAAGGTCGGGGTAGCCGCCGGGTCAGGCTCCAGCAGTTGCGGCGGCGTCAAGTAGGCGGCGGTGAAGGGGCGCGCCGCGCTTGCCACCCCCTCGCGACCGGCCCCATCGAGCGGAACCACGCGCCAATAATAGCGGCCATTGGTCAGCTTGGCCGGCGGCTGATGGAGGGTCGCCAGGGTGGTCACGTTGTAGAGGGCCGCGGCGAAGCCATCCGAACTGGTGGCAATCTGGAAGCGATAGGCGGCCGCGCCCGTGACAGTTTGCCACGAGAAAACCGGCGCGTCATAGAAGTCCACGGCCGCGGCATCAGCCGGCGCGATGAGCTGGGCCGCGTTGTCCGGGCTGGCCCACTGCTTGGTGAAGGAACGGGCCTCGCTCCACTCGCTCGCGGCCGGGCTTTCGACGCGCACGCGCCAATACCAGATTCCGTCGCCGAATTGTCTGGCGTCGGTGGGGGTATACGCCAGATTCGGCGTCGTGACCTCGACTTTGGTCGTGAATGCGATATCCTGGCTGAACTGGATCCGGTAGGTAGTCGCCTCGATCACATGCTCCCAGGTGAATTCCGGGATGCCCAGCGGCGGATGACTGGCGGCCGTGGTTGTGACGCCATCCGCCGGCGTCACGAGCGTGGGCGGCAAGACAGCCGCGGCGGCGGCCGGTGATCGCACGCCTGCGATCAAGCCGGCGGCCAACAGGATCAAGATCAGGCTGAGTGCAACAGACGTGCGCATGGGTTTTCCTTGAGGTTGAAACCTACCGCACCATCATCGGCAAGTAGGTTCGCTGTGGCGGGCAGACGACCACCACCGTGCTTTGCCCCGCGTTGTTAGTCAGATCGGCCTCCGCGCTCGCGCCCCAGATGCGGGCGCGGTTCACCAGCGCCGCGCCGCACGCCAGCCCGGTGTCTACTGTGGCCGTCACGGTCACGCGACCAGACGCAGACGCAGCAAGCGTCCCGAACTCCCACGCCAGCGGCCCGGTCGCGATCAGGCCGGCGGGCAGCGTGTCGGTGATTTGGACCCCCTCGGCGGCGACCATGCCCCGGTTGTTGTAGGTCAAGGTGTAGGTGATCGGCTCGCCCATCCACACCGTGTAGGGGCCGCTTTTGATCAGCGACAGATCGGGGCAGGCGACGATCGTGCTGGCTCGACCCTCGTTGTTGGTCGTATCCGATTCCGGGCTGCCGGCGCTGATGCGCGCCAGGTTGACCAGTGCCACGCCGCCGCAGGGGAGGGTCGGGTGTACCGTGGCGGTGAGCACCTGGCTGCCGGATGCGCCCGGCTCGATGTGACCCAAATCCCACGCGGTCGGCCCGGCCGCGCTCAGACCGGCGGGCAGGATGTCGGTGAGTTGCGCGCCCTCGGCCGGGCCTTGACCCGTGTTGCGATACGTCAAGGTGTAGGTGATCGTCTGTCCCGGACGCGCCAACGCGGGGCCGCTCTTGGTGATTTGCAGGTCAGAGTAGGTGACCGTGACATTGCGCTCGGCGAAGGGGCCTTGCCGGCCATCCTTGTCCACCATCGCCACGCGCCAGTAATAGGTCTTCCCCATATCGTAGCGCCGCGTCGGGGTATAGCGCGCGTTGGCCGTGGTCACAGACTCGTAAGCGGGCGAGAAGGTGGAATAGAGGGAGACCTCCAGCTTATATCTCGCCGCGCCGAGCACCGGCGCCCATTTGAAGGTAGGTGTTTCAGCCAGGGCGATCCCCTGCACCGGATCGAGCAGCAGCGGGGTGGTGTATTGTTTGGTGACAGTGACCGCCGGGCTGTACGCGCCGAGCCGGCCATCCCCATCAATCAGCGCCACACGCCAGTAATACGCGCCGTCGGTGTAGCCTTTCATGGGCGTCCAGCAAGGCTGCTCGGTGTCGGTGGTTTCGTAAGCTGCGGAGAAGGTCGGGTCGAGGCTGGTTTGCAGGCGGTATTTGTGCGCAGCCAGCACCGGCGTGTCGTCGCGGGTCGCGAGCAGGGGCGTCCAGCAGAAGGTGGGCGCGCGGCGCGCCTCGCCCGCGGGAACGGTCGTCAAGTCGGCGACGGACGGCAGCGCCAGATCCAGGGTTTGCGAGCCGGTCCAGTCGTTGGCGACGTTGTTGCGCCGGCGCACCCGCACGCGCCAGGAGTACGTACCCTGTTCCAACGTCCGCGGCGGCGTGTACGAGTTGCGCGTGGTCGTCACCGAAATCTCGGGCGAGCCGTAGCCCGGATCGTTGTCCACCTGCAAATCGTAGCCGGTCGCGCCCTCCACCATGTCCCACGCGAAGGTGGGCGTCGCGAAGGTGACCGAGGTGCCGAGGTTCTGCGCAATGAAGCCTGCGCGCTCGAAGCGGCTCCCCGCGCTCCAGGCCCCGCGCCTCGTTACCTGACTATCATAAACCGGCCGGACGCGCCAGTAGTAGCTGTTGTCGCCCAGGATGTCGTCGGGGGTCGTGTGCGAAGCCGGCGCGTAGCCGGGCAGCCCCAAGGCCATGTAATAGTCATGGGCCACGGTCGTGAACTGCGCATCCAGCGCGGCCTGGAACTGATAGCCGTGATAAAAAGCCCCGAAGACCTCGACCGGCCATTGCCAAAAGAAGGGGGGCACGCTGGGGAAGAGGGTCGGATCGCCCGTGATGTTGGTGGGCGGCATGGCCGGGGTCAGCCGCTCCGAGACGCTGGCGAAGCGGCTGAGGACGGTGGTCTCGCCCCCGTCGTTGGGTTCGTCGTAGTCCACGGCCGGATCGGACGGGACGGTGTCCTGCGCGTGACCGCCCGCGACCTGCACAGCGAAAAGGCTCATCGCCGCGCTGCCGGTCGTCTCCTCCATGCCGATGGCCGTGCTGTGGATGCTCAGTTCCAAATAGCGTTCCGTGTCGCTGAAGTCAAGGCCGCCGTTGATATCGAACAGGCGTTGCGGCGGCGGCGCCCATTCGTTGCCCGTCCACCGGTAGATGAGCACATCGCTCGTCGTGAAGACGCCGCTGCTCCCCAGCACGTAGATGGCGTATTCCGGTCGGTGGGCCGCGATGGTCGCCACGGCGTAGC
>CAZYHE010000074.1:7474-12203 GCA_964647225.1 uncultured Anaerolineales bacterium | reverse complement strand
GATTGCCGGGACGGCCGTACCACGTCTCGTAGGCCAGGACGGCGAATGCGACCGCCTCCTTCGCGTCGCCGGGCAAGCCCAGTTCATCCGATGTGACGACGCGCGCTGCGGGCAACTCGGCCCGCAACAGCGCCATCAGGGCCGGGTTGCGCGCGCCGCCGCCGCTGACGATCACCTCGTCGGGCAGCCGCGGCAGGAAGTCGCGATAGGCCTGGGCGATGGAACGCGCGGTGAAGGCCGTGAGGGTTGCGACGATGTCGCACGGGGCCAAGCCGGCCGCCGCCGCCCGCGCCCAGACCCCCGCGCCGAACTGCGCACCGAATAGTTCCCGTCCGGTGGTCTTCGGCGGCGGCTGTTTGAGATACGGCTCGGCCAGCAACTCGGCCAGGAGCGGCTCATCCACCCGGCCCTGCGCCGCGAGCGCGCCATCCCGATCATACGTCCACGCGCCCCCGGTGGCCCGGCCGGCCGCGTAATCCATCAGCATGTTGCCGGGGCCGGTGTCGAAGGCGATGACCGCTGGATCATCCATGTCACCCTGAGCGGGTTTTCCAGCGCACGCCAGTCGTGGCGAAACATCAGCGAAGGGTCTCCGCGCCGCATCCGAAAGCGTATCCTCAGCCGGGCGAGAGATGCTTCGCTGATCATTCGCCGCAGTTGACGTTGAGTCGTAGACCCGCTCAGCATGACCGGCCGAAGCCGAACCGGGCCAAAGGTAAGTTACATTCGCGATCCCGCCGATGTTCTGCACCGCGCGCGCCAGGATTGGATGGGTGAAAAGCAACTGATCCAGGTGGGGCACGAGGGGCGCGCCCTGGCCGCCGGCCGCCATGTCGCGCGTGCGGAAATTGCTCACCGTCGTGACGCCCGTCACCTCGGCGATGACGGCCGGCTCGCCCAGTTGCAGCGTGGACGCGTCCGGCCCGGCCGGGATGTGCCAGACGGTCTGACCGTGGCTGCCGATCAGGTCCACCTGGTCGGGGCGGAGGCCGGCCGCGGCGATGGCCGCCAGCGCGGCGTCGGCGAAGGCCCGGCCCAGGCTGAAGTTCAGGCGGCACAGGCGATCCACCGTGCCGGTCTCCGGCCGGAACGCGGCGAAGATTTCGGCGCGCAGGTCGGGCGGGTGGGGCACGGCGACGTGCTTCAACAGCTTCCAGCCGAGCGCGGGCGGCGCGCCCCACAGTTCGACCACGGCCGCGTCGGTCCCGTCGGCCGAGGTGCCCGACATGAGGCCGACGACGATCATAGCGCCTCCACGATGGCGCGGTGCAGCGCGACGCGAAACGCCAGGATGCCGCTCGCGTCCCGGCCATAGTAGACGCGATTCGTGCAGACTGCGACGGTCAAATCCCGCGCCGGATCCATCCACAGCGACGTGCCGGTGAACCCGGTGTGCCCGAACGCCCGCTCGCTGAAGGGGTTGCTGCTCGCCTCTGGGTCGGGCGACCAAAGCGCAAAGCCGATCCCGCGCCGCGTCGCGCCGTCTTGCGCCTGGACGCGGGTCATTTCGGCGAGGGTGGCGGGGGGGAGGAGGGCGGGGTGGGAGGCGTCAAACGTCAAACGTGGTGCGTATTGCGTATTGCGTATTGCGTCAAGCTCCGGCTGCTGATTCGCCAGGAACGTTTCCCCGAAGGCTGCCAGTTCACTCGCCGTCGAGAACAGCCCCGCGTGCCCCGCGACACCGTCCAGCCCGGCGGCGTTCTCATCATGCACTTCGCCGATGATGCGGCGGCCGCGCCAGGCGCAGAATTCGGTGGGCGCGATATTGCGTATTGCGTGTTGCGTATTGGCGTTTGCAGAACTGCCGATTTGCTGACAGCGTGGCCCGCCGTTCCGGCCATTTGCCGATTTGCTGATTTGCAGGTATCGCGTCGCCGTCAGGCCCAGCGGCCCGGTCACGCGCTGCGCGACGGCCGCGTCGAGGGGTTGCCCCGTCAACCGCTCGATTGCCATGCCGAGGAGGATCAAGCCGAGGTCGCTGTAGATGATGCGCGTGCCGGTGGGGTAGGAGAAGTAGGTGGTGAGCGCGGCCTGGCGCGCGGCAGCCGCGGACGTGCCAGGCACTTGCGAAGTGCCTGGCACGTGGTGACTTTCAGCCTTGTAGAGCGGCCGCCAGGCCGGGAGGCCGGAGGTGTGCGTCAGCAGGTGACGGAAGGTGACGCGGCCGGCGTCCACGTGCGTAGCCGGCGCGCTGCCGGCCGCCCACGCCACCGCGACCGTCGCGCCCGGCTTCAACGGATCATCATACGCCTGGATCGGCCGCGCGCCGGTGACCTCCGGCAGCACGACCGTCACAGGCTGATCCAGCCCGGCTCGACCTTCCTCGACAAGCGTCATGAACGCCGCGACGACGAACAGCTTGGTGACGGAGGCCAGGTCGAACAGCGTGTCGGCCGTGGCCGGTCGCGTCTGCGTCTCGGGATCGAGCCAGCCATGCGCGGCCGACCAAAGCGTCGCACCGCCCCGCCGCACCACCACCTGCGCCGCCGGAAACACTTGGCCGAGCGCGCCGCGCACGACCGCCTCCGCGGCCGAGAAATCATGCTGCATGATCGTTCCTCCGGCAGGAGTCAGGCGGCAGGAGTCAGCCCGCTGATCCCTGACTCCTGACCCCTGATCCCTGCCCCCTGACTCCTCACGTCAACGTCTTCCCCGCCATCCAATACTTCCGGTACAACTTGAACCCGAACTTGGCATAGAAATCCACGATGCCGGTCCAGTCAATCACGCAGCCGCGGATGCCGATGTCGCGCATGTGGCGCAGCGCGGCGTCCATCATCACCGCGCCGTAGCCCTGGCCGTGGCGCGACCAACTCACCCCGACGGAACCGAGCTGGCCCCACGGTTTCGGCAGGTTGTAGGGGAAGAAGCGATCCAGCGGCCGCCGTGAGTCCGCGTAAGTGAGCTGGCAGAAGCCGTCCACCCCAGCCTCGCTGAACAGCAAGACGTAGTCGGAGATGCGGCCGCCCTCCTTCAGGTGGCATTCCGCCTCGAAGCGCCAGCGGCCGGGGAACTCACGGCGGAGGAAGCCGAGCAACGCGTCCTCTTCGCCGGGCCGGGCGGGACGGGCGTGCAGGCCGGTCGCTTTCAGGGCGCTCGGCGGCGTGACATAGTCCGCCAGATCGTGGGCGACATCCCAACTGTGCTCGCGACCGGGGGCCGCGGCGAAGCCATGCTGGGTGAAGAACGCCTCGCGGCCCAGTTGCACGGGCAGCCCCGCGGTGAACGGATGGATGTTCCCGCCCAGCCGCGCCTTTTGGCAGCCCTGCCCGGCCAGCCAGCCTTCGGCCCACCCCAACAGCGCCGACCCGATGCCGCGGCGTTGGGAGTCCGGGTGTACGGCGATAGCGTCCACCCAGCCGGCCTCTGGCGGGGAGACGCTCGGATCGTGGGGCAGCGCCGAGGTCAGGACGAACCCGGCGGGCTGGCCCGCTTCGACCGCGATCATGCCGGCCTGGACGCCCCCAGGGATCGGCGCGATGTTGTAGGTCATCGCCCGCGCGGTGATCGCCAGTTCCGGCCCGCACGCCGCGTTCCAAAGCGCCGTGGCCGCCGCGACCTGCGCGGGGTCGGTGAAAACGAAGGATTTGAGTTCCATGTCAGACCTTTCTTTGCATCTTCTCGATAAGTGATCGCACGACGAGCTACCGTCGCAGCAATGGCAGATAGACGGCCCTGTTCAGGGCGATGCCGGCTGGCACGTCGAGCATCATCCCAGCCCCGCGCATGGGGCGGAGTGGCGCACTGGCGTCCACCCTGAACGCAACTGAGACGCTGGGATTGACACTGACCGTTGCCAGGTACATGCCGGCAGCGGCCTGATCGGTGCGCAGTCGCAAACTCACGCCGCCTGCGCCATCGGTGGTCAGCGCGCCGGTCAGCAGCCGCCCGTTGACCGTGACCGTGCCCGTGCTGTTGGCCGGGAAGCCGTCGCCGGCGATGGCGAAGTAGCTGCCCTGCCGCCCACTGGTGTAGTTGATCATCAGGGCCGGCGCAACCCCAGAGGGCGCATAGCGCGCGATGTTGGGCGAGAGCTTGGGGCCGGCCCTGCCAGACGAGCCGCCCACGTACAGCCGATCGCCATCGGCCAGCAGCGCGTAGACCCAACCGCTCACATCGCTCCCCAGCGGCGACCAGGTCCCACTGCCGCTGCTCCACCGCGCCACCGCAAAATCACCCGCATACTCCGGTTGGCCGCCGGCATACAAGACGCCGCTGGCGTCGAAGGCGACCGCACGAATCGGCCCGCGGGCCGGCCCCAACCTGGTCCAGGCCGCGTTGATCCGGTCCCAACAGGCAACGCCCGCCGACACGGTGGCCCCGCCCTCTCCTCCGACGCAGACATCTCGGGTGTCGGGGCTTACCGCCAGCGCCGCGATATTGCCGACCGGCGGCGCGCGGACCCCCGTGAAGCTGCTGCCATCCCATCGGGCGAGCTGGCGCCAGGCGCCGCCGATGTCGAAGATGCCGGCGAGGTACAAAGTGCCGCTGGCGTCAAAAGTCAGGGCGTTGACTGTGCAGGCATGGCTTTCGCAGAACACGCCGCTGCCCGGCAAGAGCTCCCAGGTCATCCCATTCCAGCGTGCCAGGCCATCCACAGACACGCCACCGGCGCTGGTGAACGCGCCGGCGGCGTACACATAACCGCTGCCATCCACGGCCAGCGCCTTGACTGGCTGATTCATGCCCGCGCCCAGGGCCGCCCACTGCTGGCCGTTCCAGCGCGCGA
>CAZYHE010000074.1:0-7464 GCA_964647225.1 uncultured Anaerolineales bacterium | reverse complement strand
CCGCCCGCGCTGGTGAAATCGCCACCGGCATACACGTTGTTGCCGCTGGCCGCAATCGTCCGGACTACCGCCGACAGGCCGTCGCCTAAGGCCGACCAGCCAGCGCCGTTCCAATGGGCGATCCGGTTAGCGTCAATTTCCCCGCTGCCCGTCCCGCCGGCCGATGTGAACCAGCCGCCTACATACAACCCGCCCCAGGCATCGCGTGCCAGTGCAAACACCGAATTGTTCAACCCACCGCTGCCGCCGCGACCGACTCCGGCCCAATCAGTCCCATTCCATCGGGCGATGTTGACTGCTGCGACCAGCCCGGCCTGGTCAAAATGACCCCCGGCATATATTGTGCCATCTACGTCGAAGGCCAGGGTCGCGGCGCTGCTGACTCCGCCGCCAAGCGCCGCCCAACTTGCGCCGACCAGGCGGGCAACGCCCTGGGCGCTGACGCCGCCGATCTCGGTGAAGTTGCCCCCGGCGTACAGCCGGCCATCCCCGCCGATCGCGAGCGTGCCTATCCCGCCCTGCGTCGTTGTCAGTGTGGCCCAATCCACCCCATTCCATTTGAGGAGCAAACTGCCATATGGGTAGCTGATATCGTTCCTGGCGACATAGAGATCGCTGCCAGCAACGGTCAGGCTGGAAACGCTCACGTAGGGGGCGGAACCGCCCGGCAGCATGTCGCCTACTGCCGCCCAATTGGTGCGGTTCCAGCGCGCCAGCCCAAAGGAGTAAGGCGCGCCGCCGGCGCTAGTGAACGTGCCCCCCGCATACAGATTGCCCACCGCATCTACCCAAAGAGATTCAACGTAGCCGCCGGCCACCCCGCTGCCCAGAGCTGACCAAGTGGCGCCATCCCAGCGGGCGATATGATGAGCGGTTACACCGTTCACCATAGCGAACTCGCCGCCGACGTACAGATTGTTGCTACCATCCAGCCTCAGAACACGCACCTGTGGTGGGCCGTGGGGCGCAGGCACGGTCATGTTCCCGATGGTGGTCCAGGCCGCGCCATTCCAGCGGGCCACCTGACTGCCGCCGCCGGCATACAAGACGCCGTTGCTATCCACCGCCAGGGCATTCACCCACCAGGGCAGGCCCGCGCCGAGGGCCGACCAGCGCAACCCATCCCAACGGGCGACATTGTTGGCCGACGCGCCGCCGGCGATTGTGAAATCACCGCCGGCGTAGAGATTGCCGCTGCCATCCATGACAAGCGCATTGACCTGTCCGGCCCCCGCGCCTGCCTGGCCGCCGATCCCTGGGATAGCAAAAGTGTCTTCCCAGCGGTCGTCGCCAGCCGTAGTTGGGACAACAGGCCCAGCGTGCTCAACCGCCGGCAGCGCAGACTCGGCGGTTGCAGACAACAACAGCCACACCAACGCGCTGGTGACAGCGCATATCCACCGAAACCCCCGATCAAAGGCGGAGCATCCTGTAGATTTTTTCATAGTGCATCTCGCTGTGTGTAAGCCGGCTATTCGCCATTGAATCACTTCTCAAACTGTCCAAGCAGTCTCAACTCATGTCCGCTGATGTCAGTGTTGGCCCGGTTTGGAGGCGCTCGTGCTGCTTCAGAAACTCACGCCTCACGCCCCATCCGCCGCGCGCCGAAACTCGCCCATCTCCACCACGCGACTGTTCAGCCGCGATTCCTCGGCCGCAAACGCCAGGAGATGGCTTTCGAGCGAGGCGCGGCCGCTGGTCATCGGGGCTTCTTCTCCGCGCAGCGCGCGGAGGAAGCTGCGCACTACGCCGAAGTCGCCGCCGCCGTGACCGCTCGCCGCTGCGGGGATCTCGACCTGCTCGGTGCGGTTGGTCACGTGATCATGGATCTCGAGCCAGCCGTTGTGATAGTCGAACTTGCCGCGCAGGCTGGCGCGCGTGCCGTCGTAACGCATCGTGCGCGATTCCTCGTAGGAATGGCCGTGCATGAACAGGACGACCGTCGCGCCGCGCCCTGAGCTTGTCGAAGGGCCGCCGCTGAACTGCATGTTCACCGTCTGGGTGTCCACCACATCGTTGTCGCAGTGGTAGACGCAGCGGCCATACGGCCCGGTCTCCAGCGCGACCTGCCGAGCGGCCAGGCTGGTGTCCTCGCTGATGACCGAGATCGGCCAGCCGGTGTGTTCCGGGATCATGTAGATGCGGCGGGCGTCCCACGGGCACTGCGCCGCGACCGGACAGCCGTCGGTGCAACGCGCGGGCGCGCCGGCCGGGGCGTTTTCGGGCCGGTAGTGAACCAACGAGCCGAAGGACTGGAGCTTTTCGACCGGCCCGCCCATGTTCCAGTACAAGATGTCCAGATCGTGACAGCACTTCGCCAGGATCATCGGGCTGGAGGTCGCGAAGTTGCGCCAGTTGCCGCGCACGAAGCTGTGCGCCATGTGCCAGAAGACGACGTTCTCCCGGTGCTCGACGGTGATGATCTCGCCCAGCCGGCCCGACGCCAGGATGTCGTGCAGGGTGGAAAAGAAGGGCGTGTAGCGCAGCACGTGACAGACCTGGAGCAGCCGACCCTGGCGCTCGGCCGCCTGCACCAGTTCGACGACGTGGCCCAGCCGCTCGGCCATCGGCTTCTCCAGGAGGACATGATACCCCGCGTCGAACGCGGCCAGCGTCGAGGCGTGGTGCGTCTGATCCTGGGTCATGTTGAAGAGCGCATCGGCGATCTGCCCTTTCGCCAGCAGGTCTTCCCAGGTGACGAACTGGCGCTCCGGCGGGATGCCGTGCGCCGCGGCGAAGCGCGCCCGGCGGATCGGGTTCGGCTCGGCCACGGCGACGAACTTCAATTCGTCGGGATGCGCCTGCGCGTAGGGGCCATAGGAGAAATGCCCGCGGGCGCCGGCGCCCAACAGAACTGCGGTGATCGGTTTGGTCATCTTTATCCCTCGAGGTGCGTGGTTGGATCATTGCGTATGTTGATCGAATAAACGTACCCAGGCATTTTAGCACGACGGGCCAAGACCGTCAACGAAGCGGGAAATGTGCAACAAACGGCCATCTGCGGTACAATGGTACACATCGTGCGCGGCAAAAGAGCCAACTTCGGGAGGCGGCCTATGCCTGATCTTACAGTGGTAGTCCTGCTGTTGACCGTCATCATGGGAATCATCCAGCTTGCGGGGGGTGGCATCGCGCTGCTCTTCGGCCACAGACTGCCGTGGCTCTGGTTCACATTGGCCGTCTACGCCGTGGCAGACAAGGCCGTATCGGTCATGCTCTACAAGGAGATTGATGCCATCCGCTGGGCTGGCGCAATCGGCGTTGCACTGCTGGCGGCTGGCCTGGCGCTGCTTGCGCAACGGCGGTTCCCCGCGATCACGTTCATCCTCGGCGGCTCCATCGCTGGTGGAATCCTGGCGGTGATGATGCTCGGCCCGCTGCTCAATCCGGCGCCGGAATGGCTGGCGCTGACGGTGTTGGCGGCGGCGGGGATCGCCGGAGCGGTCTGGACGCAACGCAACCCAGCGCCGGCCGGCGTCGTGCTCTCGGCGCTCGTGGGCGCGGCGGTCTTTGCCGATTATGTCGTTGACACGCTGAACATCGAGGAGGCCGCCCGGTTTCAGGTCTACGCGCTCCTGGCGTTGGCCGGCATCGGCGTGCAGGTCTGGCTGCAGCGCCGCCCCGCGGCGGCGGTCGGTCAGGCCAAAGGAGCGTGAGGCGATGCAAGCTCAGATGAGAGGCCGTGACCTGGTTCGCCTGACGCTGGCGCTGGCGCTCCTGACCCTGACCGCCTGTGCGCCGCCGATGACGGGCGCCGCCCCGCGCTTCATCTACAACCCGGCTGCGCCATCCCCGTCGCCAGCGCGCCCCCAGCTTGCGTTGAAAGCCGAGGATCGCGTGCTCATCCTGGCGCCGCATCCCGACGACGAGGTGCTGGCAGCCGGCGGTGTGATCCAGCAGGCCATCGCGCGCAAGATTCCGGTGCAGGTGGTCTTCCTGACCAGCGGCGACAACAACGAATTTGCCTACCTCTACTTCCGCAAAGTGTTCACGCTCGACAGCCGCTCAGCCAGGGATGCGGGCGTCACGCGCGGCTTCGAGGCGATTCGCGCCGGCCGCGAGCTGGGGCTGGGGGGCGGCGACGAGATCTTTCTCGGCTATCCCGACTTCGGCACGCTGGAAATCTGGCTGAACCGCTGGGGCGACCGCGAGGCGTACCGCAGCATGTTCACCGAAGCCAATGCCGTGCCCTACTGGTTCGCCCAAAACCCAGACTCGCCCTACAAAGGCGAAGCGATCCTGGCGGACATCACCGAGGCGCTGCGAGAGTTCAAGCCCACGAAGGTGCTGGTCTCGCACCCGGCCGACGTCAACCCGGATCACGCGGCGCTCTATCTCTTCCTGCGCACCGCGCTGTGGGAGATCGGCGGGCCGGTCGAGCCGGAAATCCACGCCTATCTCACCCACTACGGCGACTGGCCGCAACCGCGCGGCCACCTCTACGATGCCCCGCATGAACCGCCGGCCAAGTTCGACGAAACCGGCCGCTGGCTGATCTTCCCGCTGACGCATGAGCAAACCGCTCGGAAAGAAGCCGCGCTGCGTCGCCACAAGACCCAATACGAAGCCAGCCGGCCCTATCTGGAATCGTTCATGCGCCGCAACGAGTTGTTCGACACGCCGCCGGACATCGTCCTGGAACGTGGCGCGCCCGACGTGGAGATCCTGCCGGGCGGGACCGGCGTCGCGCCCGGCCAGGCGCCGGCCAGTGCGTGGACCGACCAGATCACCCGCCAGGTGCGGCTGGAAGGGAACGACCTGATCCTGACGCTGCGAACCGCGCAGCCAACGGCAAACGGCCTCCAGGCGCAAACGTACCTGCTCGGCTACCGCCGCGACCGGCCGTTCGCTGAAATGCCGAAGCTCTACCTGGAAGTGAACGGCGCGACACGCAAACTCTCCGAACGCCGCCAACGGTTATCGAGCGATCTGGTGTCGGTCAACACCACGCCGGCCACGAGCGAGATGCGCATCCCCGTGGCGCTGCTCGGCGACCCGGCGCGCGTCTTCCTGTCAACGCAAATCCAGGCTGGCGGCGCGGCAACGGCCAGCCCGTGGGTGGTCATCCACCTGCCGGCGCCATGAAGGACGAGTCACGCCTGGCGGCCATTGACCAATTCCGCGGCTTTGCCATCCTGCTGATGGTCCTGGCCGACTACCTCTCGCCCGTCCAGCGTGTGCCATCCTGGCTGAAACACGCGGCCGACATCGGCCTGACGCCGAGCGATGTGGTCGCGCCCCTCTTCATCACCGCCATCGGCCTCACCTACGGCCTTTCGTTCCGCCGCCGCCTGGCCCGCAGCGGCCGATGGGCCACTTACGAGCACTTCATTGGCCGCAACCTGGCGCTGATCGGGCTGGGCTGCCTGTTGACCCTGGGCGGCGCCTTCTCCGGCTTGTATGAAAGCGACATCAACTGGGGGCTGTTGCAGGCCATCGGCGCGGCCGGGTTGCTGGCGCTGCCGGTGATGCGGCTCAGCCCGGCCTGGCGCGCGGCGCTCGGCCTGGGGCTGCTGGCCGCCTATCAAATGCTGCTCGACCGCTTCTGGCTTCCGGCGGTGCTGGCCGCACCGCACAACGGCCCGTGGGGCGCGCTGAGTTGGGCCGCCATGCTCATCCTGGCGACGACCCTGGCCGATTTATATCACACCCCGGTGCAGACGCGTCGCGCCTTCGCCTGGGCCGGCCTGGCAGCCCTGGGGGTGGGTCTGCTGGCGGCGCTGATCGTGCCGATCAGCAAGCACCGGGCTTCGGCCAGTTATGCGCTGGTGTGCCTGGGACTGAGCGCCATCATCTTCTGGGGGTTTCATCTGCTGGCCGGCCGCGGCGAAAGGGGCCTGGCCGTTCTGACGGCCTGGGGTCGCAACCCCCTGCTGCTATACCTGCTGCATGGCGTCCTCATCGGCCTGTTTGCACTGCCACCGATCCCTGCCTGGTATGTCGAAGCGCCCGGTTGGCTGATCCCGCTGCAAGCGGCGGCGTTGCTGTTCGTCCTCAGCGCCACGGGCGTCTTTCTGGAACGCCGGAGATGGTACTGGAAATTATAATAACACGTCAGTGCGGTTGTAGCACTAACCACGCCGTCGCAGCACCAGAAAACAGACGGCGCTCAATGCGGCGGTCACGGCGAACACCATCCACATAAACCGAAAACCATAGAGTTGCACCAATGTCCCGCCCAGGTACAGCCCCACGAGCTGCCCCGCGCCTGAAATCGTGTTGAGCAGCCCGCTGTTCATCCCGCGCGTCCGCTCGTCCCCCGCCTCGACGGCGAAGGTCATGGCGTTGGCCGTGTAGCTGCCGAAGGTCACGCCGCGCACGAGCTGCACCACGAGCAGCGTCACCAGCGCGCCGCTGAACAGCAGATAGCCGAGCATCACCAGGCTGGCGCCGAATCCGCCCGCCGCCAGCAGTGCCGCGCGGCCCACCAGGTCGGAAAGCTGCCCCGACAGGAGCATCGCGGGCGCCTCGATCAGCCCCGCAAAGCCCCACAGGCTGCTGATGACTGTCTTGGCGTAGCCGAGCGAGGCCATGAAGTTCGGCCACATCGAGGCCTGCCCGTTCCAGGTCATCTGCCAGAGGAAGACGCCGGCGAGGAAGGGGAGCGGGAGCGCGGAGCGGAAGATGGCGGATGGACGATGTTGGATGTTGGATGGACGATGTTGGATGGACGATGGCACGCGGGCGGGGGTGGTGTCGGACGGACGGTTTAGACCGTCGGCGCGCGGCGGTTCGCGCAGGGTCAGCGCGATGAGCGCGGCGAGCGCGTAGAGGGCGGCGGCCACGATGAAGGGCACGCGCAGCGTGGCGGCATCCGCCAGCCGGCCGCCGATCATGGCGCCGACCGCAAAGGCCAGCGAGCCGATGCCGCGGTAGAGGCCCATGCGCCGGCCCCGGCCGCCCCGGCTCGCCAGCAGATCGCCCATGAACGCGAGGCTGGTGGTCGCGTAGGCCGATAGCAGCGCGGCCTCGAAGAGGCGCACGCCCCACGCCATCTCGAAGGAGAGCGCCTGGCTCAGCAGGAAATAGGCGATGGCCCCGCCCGCCAGCCCGCCCGCCACCAGCGGCTTGCGCCGGCCCAGCGCATCGGACAGGCGGCCCCAGACCGCGCTGCTGACCAGGCTCACGGCGGCGGTGGTCGCCAGGATCAGCGCGATCCGGCTATAGTCCGCGCCCAATGACTGGAGATAGAGGGTCAAGAGTGGCATGGCGATGCCGACGGCGGCGTAGACCAGGGCAATGATGATGGTGAGAAGGACGATGCTGTTCAAGGAACGCTCACGTTGGTGGGATTGCGCGCGTGCGCAGGTACGAGACCATTCTAGCACGGCCGGCGGAGGCCGTCAACGATGGGGAGCGCGGTGATGCGCGCGGTTCTTCAATCTGGGAGCGGCCACCGAATGATGAATGTTAAGAAAATAAACCGGTAATCGTCTTCTCCGGCGCGCTGTGCGTCGCGTGCGG
>CAZYHE010000073.1:0-12229 GCA_964647225.1 uncultured Anaerolineales bacterium | reverse complement strand
ATACACGAAAATCACAGTTCCAACCCAGGGCGCGGCCATCACGGTGCGCGAAGGCAAGTTGAATGTGCCGGACAACCCGATCCTGCTCTGGATCGAGGGAGATGGCATCGGGCCGGACATCATGACCGCGTCCAAGCGGATTTGGGACGCGGCCGTGCAGAAGGCTTACGGCGGGCAGCGCAAGATCGCGTGGATGGAGATCTACGCGGGCGAGAAGGCGGCGGGCATCTTCGGCGGCGATTACTTCCCGGCCGAGAGCCTGCAGGCCATCCGGGAGTTTCAGGTGGGGATCAAGGGGCCGTTGACCACCCCGGTGGGCGGCGGGTTCCGCAGCCTGAACGTTGCGCTACGCAAGGATCTCGACCTCTACGCCTGTATCCGGCCGGTGAAGTGGTATCCCGGCGTCCCCAGCCCGCTGCGCAAGCCGCAGGAAGTGGATGTTGTGATCTTCCGGGAGAACACCGAGGATGTCTATGCCGGCGTCGAGTACAAGGCCGGCTCGCCCGAGGCGCAGAAGGTGGAGAAGTTCCTTAAGGAAGAAATGGGCGCGAAGTTCTGGCCCAACTCCGGCATCGGCATCAAGCCGATCTCTGCGTTCGGCACGAAGCGCCTGGTGCGCAAGGCGCTGGATTACGCCGTGCTCAACGGCCGCAAGAGCGTGACCTTCGTCCACAAGGGCAACATCCAGAAATTCACCGAAGGCGCGTTCATGCAGTGGGGTTATGAACTGGCGAAGCAGGAGTACGGCGACGTTACGATCACCGAGCAGCAGCTCTGGGATGAGTTCGGCGGGAAGGCGCCCGCGGGCAAGATCATCGTCAAGGATCGCATCGCCGACATCATGTTCCAGCAGATGCTCCTCCGGCCGGCCGAGTATGATGTGATCGCCACGCCCAACCTGAACGGCGACTACCTGAGTGACGCGGTGGCGGCCGAGGTGGGTGGAGTCGGGATCGCGCCCGGCGCCAATATCGGTGATTTCCTGGCGGTCTTCGAGGCGACGCACGGCACCGCGCCGAAGTATGCCAACCAGGACAAGGTCAACCCCGGCAGCCTGCTGCTTTCCGGCGTGATGCTGCTGGATTACATCGGTTGGGGCGAGGCGGCGCGGGCTGCCGAAACGGCCTATACGAAGACCGTCGCCGACAAGATCGTCACCTACGACTTCGCCCGCCAGATGGAAGGCGCGCGGGAGGTCAAGACCTCCGAGTTCGCGTCGGCGGTGATCGAGCGGCTGTAGGGGCGATACAGGACGGAAAATGGGAGGTGCCTGATGGCAGTTGAAGCGGTGACACTGCAATTGCCGGAGACCCTATATGTGCGCTTTCAGCAGACGGCACGCGCCACTCGGCGTTCCCTGGATGACTTGTTGCTGCGTGCTGTCGAAGTGGGCAGTCCGCCGAAGTGGGATGACGCCCCGGCCGAGTTCCAGTCCGACTTGGCGGCGCTCGATCGCATGGACGACCAAGCCCTGTGGCGAATCGTTCGCAGCCACAAGACCGAAGCCGATATGGAGAGATACCAAGATCTGCTAGACAAGAATGCAAACGGCGTCTTGTTGGTTGCTGAACGCGAGGAACTGATGACTTTGCGCCGCGAATATGATGTTGCGATGCTCTGCAAAGCTCATGCTGCTGCATTGCTTCGTTGGCGTGGGCATCGCGTGCCGCCGGCCGAGACACTGTCAGGTACCTCATGAGTTTGCGTCATCTTTCGACCGACTTGCGGAAGCGGCTTATCGCCGCCGATGACGGGAGATGCGCCTACTGTCACACTGCAGCGGCCAATACCGGTCAACCTATGACGCTTGATCATATCATCCCGGAGTCACGCGGCGGTCTGACCAATTTCGACAATCTTTGTTTTGCTTGTCGGTCGTGCAATGAGTTCAAGGGCGGCGCCGTCGCGGCCACCGACCCGCTGACAGGCGATAGGACGTCTTTGTTTCATCCACGTAAGCAGGTCTGGAATGAGCACTTCATGTGGAATCCCGCGGGTCTGCTTGTGCTCGGCCTGACCGCGATCGGCCGGGCGACTGTCGTGGCGCTGAATATGAACAACCCAGTAATTGTGGATGCCCGCCGGCGTTGGGTGAGCGCGGGATGGCATCCGCCTGCGCGTTGATTACTTCGTCGCTTTGTGCTTGAACGCACCTTGTGGTACGATGTAAGGGAATCTTTGTCTGTAGAGGCCCAATCCATTGACCCTGACGCTCTCGCCCGTGGCAACGCTGCCATCACTGACCGCCGATGATCGGCCGGTGTCTGCCGTGCCATTTTTGCGTCCGAATCTCCCGCGTGGCGGCGTATATCGCGACCTGACTAATCGCGGCGTCGCCACGTTCTGTTTAACCGCCCCCTTCAAGTCAGCGGTTCACCTGGTCGGCGATTTCAATCAGTGGAACCCCACCGCAACGCCGCTGCTGACCGATGGGGATGGCTTCTTCTGGGTCACTGTGTCCGTCGCCGGCCGGACGCGCTATCAGTTCGTTGTGCCATTGGATGAGGGGGGCAAGCAAGTCTGGGTGGCTGATCCCTATGCGCGTGAGGTCGTTTGGGGCGAGCACGGCCCCATGGCCGTCCTGGGTGACGATCCGCCCTTTGCCTGGCACGACGCGGACTGGGAACGACCGGCCCTGCGCGATCTGGTTATCTACGAGCTATGTGTGCGTGACTTCACCGGCGAGAAGCGAAATCACCGAGAACGTTTCGGCAGCTTTGCCGGCATCGAGGGGCGGCTGGATCACCTGCAGGCGTTGGGCGTGAACGCCATCGAGTTGATGCCGATCAGTGAGTTTCCGGGCGATAGTTCCTGGGGCTACAATCCTGTTTTTTACATGGCTCCCAAGTGGATCTATGGCCGGCCCAACGAGCTGAAGGCGTTGGTCAACGCCGCCCACCAGCGCGGCATCGCCGTGATCCTGGACATGGTCTTCAACCACGCCTGGCCCGATCAGCCCTACCATCGCATGTATCCGCCGCTCTTCGGGCCGAAAAGCGAGCCGCTCGACGACCGCAACCCGTTCTTTCATCATCATAGCAACGGCCATGC
Organism: uncultured Anaerolineales bacterium; assembly: GCA_964647225.1. Lineage (GTDB taxonomy): Bacteria > Chloroflexota > Anaerolineae > CG2-30-64-16 > CG2-30-64-16 > CAZYHE01. The sequence goes on along the minus strand of CAZYHE010000073.1, from coordinate 9,178 downwards.
CAATGGCTGGGGCGGGCTGGACTGGGATCACGCTGCGGCCGCGACGACCGCGTACATGCAGGATGTCGTTCGCTTCTGGCTCCAGGAATATCATGTGGATGGCTTCCGGTTTGATTGGCTCGGCGGGGTGGAGTATGATCCGGCGCAGCCGGGGCGAGACTCGTTCGATCCCTTCGTCGGCATCGCGCCGATTGCGCGGGCGGCGCGCGAGGCGCAGCCCACCTGCTACTTGATCGGCGAGTATTGGCCGATCCACGGGACGAATCCCGCCAAGACGGCGGCCCGGCTGGTGCGCGAGACCGAGATTGATGCGGTCTGGAACGGGGCGTTTCATCACACGCTGGAGAACTGCCTCTTTCAGACCTGGCAATGGGAGCGCCAGTTTTTGCCCGGCGCCTTCGGCGGCTTCCGCCAGCAGGGCTTCGCGCAGGCGGATCAGGTGATCAACTACGTGGTCAGCCACGACGAGCGCCGGCCTGAGCATGAGATTCAGTTTTGGGGTCAACATATCGCCTGGTGCGACGGTCAGCCATCCCCGGACATCTCGCGCTGGGAGCTGGCGCTGCGCAAGGCGCGCCTGGGACTCATCATCCTGATGACCAGCCCCGGTGTGCCGATGTTGTATTCCGGGCAGGAGTTCGGCGAAGACAGCCCGCGGACGATTGAGTTTTGGCCGCTCGATTGGCAAAAGCTCGAGCTCGCCCAGGGACGCCGGCAGTTCGAGTTCTGTCAGCAGCTTCTGCGTCTGCGCGCGGCGCGTCCAGCCCTGCGTTCGGATCAGGTCGAGTACTATTGGGACGACTTCCCGCGCTTCAAGGTCCTGCGCTACAAACGCTGGGATGGCAATCGGGATGTCGTGATCGTCGGCGCGAATTTCGACTGCATCACCCAGCGCGTCGGGCTTGGCTTTCCCCATGACGGCGCCTGGCGCGATGCGATCAGCGGGCAGGTTGTGCAGGTGCAGGGTCACTGGCACGACTTCGATGTGTCGCCCTGGAGCGCGCTCGCGTTTGTTCCTGCGGGCGTTTGACGAACCGGCGACAGCCGGGTATAATCCGCCTGTCTCGTAGCCCTGGGTAATGGCAGACGCTTGGTGGTGCTTGCCTGTTGAGGCCCTGAGCATTTTCAAGGAGATCGCGTAGATGGCAGAGTTGGAAGCCGCATCCGCCGAGGAGACAACCCGGCGTAAGTTCCTATCCGGCCTGATTGGCGTTGTGGCTGGGATCGTCAGCACGGTTGTCGCCATTCCCGCCATCGGGTATCTCATTTCGCCCGGCTTGAAGCGGGCGACCGGGGAAAACTGGATCAGTCTCGGCCCGCTGGCGAGTGTGACGCCCGGAGTGCCGACCCCCTTCAAGTGGTCGCGGAAGATCGAAGATGGCTGGGTCAAGGCTACGCAGTCGGGCATGGCTTATGCCGTGCAGTTGGAAGGCCAGGAGCTTAAAGTCCTCTCCGATGTTTGCACGCATTTGGGCTGTCGCGTCGTCTGGAATCAAGACCGGCAGCTTTTTGTGTGCCCGTGTCACGATGGTTTCTTTGCCGCCGATGGTCAGGTTACCTTTGGTCCACCCCCAAAACCGCTGATTGACCTGCCGCATCGTATCGAGAACGGACAGATTCAGGTCCGCCTGGAGGCATAGCCGTGGCTGATGCTCCCACACCGCACGAAAGCAAGATGCAGACCCTTTTTGGCTGGCTGGATGAGCGAGCTGGTCTGAGTACCATCTGGCGGACGATTTTTGCCCGACCAGTCCCCAAGACCAACTGGTTTTACACCTTTGGCAGCGCGACCTTGATCCTGGCGATGCTGCAAGGCGTGACCGGGATGCTCTTGACTGTCTATTACGTGCCTTCGCCCGATAAAGCCTACGACAGCATCCAGTACATCATGAATGAAGTCGCCTTCGGCTGGCTGATCCGCGGGATCCACCATTGGGGCGCGACGCTACTGGTGATCCTGGCGTTCATCCACATGCTCAAAGCATTTTTCGTCGGCGCTTACAAATATCCGCGCGAGATGACCTGGTTGACCGGCGGGGTGTTGCTGCTGCTGGCTCTGGTGATGGGCTTCAGTGGTTATCTGTTGCCGTGGAACCAGAAGGCGTATTGGGCGACCACAGTCGGCACGAACATCGCCGGCGTAGTACCGGTCGTTGGGCCACTCCTGCTGCGCATCCTCCGTGGCGGCCAGGAGATCGGCGCGGTGACGTTGGCTCGTTTCTATGGTTTGCACATCTGGTGGATACCGGCCATCGCGGTCGCGTTGGTCGGCGCGCATATGTACCTGATCATCCGCCTCGGGATCACGGCGCCGCCGGATCGCGATGAATGATGCGGGCCGCTGAAGGATCACGCTATGAATGCAGACGAGAAAAAACGCTACCTGGAACGCTATAAGGAGAAAAAGGCCGACGGCGAGCTTTTTTGGCCGCACGCGATCGCCAAAGACGCCGTGGTCTCGCTGGGGATTTTTTTCCTGTTGCTCTGCCTGGTCCTATTTGTGGGGGTGCCCAACGAACCTCCGGCGAATCCGAGCGACACTTCGTATATCCCGCGGCCAGAATGGTATTTTCTTTGGGCCTTCCAGGTGCTCAAGTATTTTCCCGGCCAGCTCGAAGGGATCGCCATCGTCGGCTTGGGCGCGCTGATCGCTGTGGGGCTGTTCGGCCTGCCGTTCTTTGATCGCGGCGGCCGGCGCCATCCGCGCAATCGGCCAATCGCAACGGTCGCCATGATCCTGGTCGTCTGCGGGCTGGTTTTCCTCACCATCCAGGCCGTGGCCACTACACCAGTTTCAGAGGCGACCGCGGAGGCGATCGGCGGGACGAAGGCGGAGCAGGTGGCGGCCGGGGGCGAGCTGTTCGCGGAGCACTGCGCCGAATGTCACGGCGAGGCCGGCGAGGGGGCCGAGTTGAAGGGCGAGGCCGGCGAAGTGACCGCGCCGCTCAACTCCGAGGATTTCCTGGTCGGCCACTTCGACGATACGATCTTCCAACTCATCAGCTACGGCCAGCCCGGCGAGGGGATGCAGGCGTTTGGCCTGGCGTATGGCGGGCCGCTCACCGATCAGCAGATTCGGGCGATCATCACCTTCCTGCGCTCCTGGGCTGAGCCAGAGGAAGATCCGGCGCAGGCCGACGCCGCGGCCGCTGATCTCGCCAAGATCGAGAATCCGAGCTTCGCCGCGGATGTCAAGCCGATCTTCGACAAGAAGTGCGTCAACTGTCACGGCAAGCGGATCAAGGGCGGCTACAGCGTTGAGACCTACGAGAAGATCATGACCAGCGGCGACAATCCGCCGGTCATCGTCGCCGGCGACGCGGCCAACAGCATTCTGGTCAAGATGCTGCGTGGGGTGAAAACCCCGGCGGGCGGTCAAATGCCGCCGGGCAAGCCGCTGAAGAAGGAACAGATCGAGTTGATCGAACGCTGGGTGAACCAGGGCGCGGTGAATAACTGACACGGTGACAGGGTGACACGGTGGCACGAGGTTGTCACCTTGTCACCCCTTCACCGTGTCACTCGCAAGGGGAATAACATGAGTAATCGAGCACGCGTAACCCTGTCTCAATTCGTCGCCTACCGCGGCGGCCAGCCGATGTTGGCTTGGCTGTTGCACCGGATCGCCGGCATCGGCATCGTGCTGTTCGTCGGGATGCATGTGTTGGCCGGCTTTTTCCTCTACGCAGTCGAGGGCGGCGCCACCAGCACGGTAGCTAATGCCCTGACTGACTTCTACGAGTCGTGGCCGATGCAGGTGTTCGTCCTTTTTGCCCTGCTCTACCACGGCCTGAACGGTTTGCGGATCGTGGTGCTGGACATGTGGCCGGGCTTGCATCGCTTCCATCGCGAGGCGATGTGGCTGCAATGGGCGTTGTTCCTGCCGCTTTTTCTGATCCCCGCGTTGCTGATCGCGTTTGGTGTGAAGGTTGGGTAGGATGCTGAAGTACATTTTGGGGAGGCGTTGATGGCAACACAAGCCGGCGCAGGGAGCCATTCCCGCGGCAAATTCGAACTTTACATGTGGTTCTTTACCCGTGTCTCAGGCTTGATGCTGCTGCTTCTCGGCGCGTATAGCATCGTTTATGCAAATCTCATGGGCGGTCGCGGATTGATGGATGCCGGCGCGCAGACGCGCTGGGCGTTTTTCCCGATTTCATTTCATGTAAGCTCGTCCGCGGTCGAGATGACGCCCAATTTTCAGAACGCCTTCTGGCAGTTCTACGCTTTGTTGCTCTTTGCCTTCGCTGCGACGCATGGCACAAACGGCATCCGGGTGATCCTCAAAGACTACGTGCGCAGTCCGATGTTGTTGGCTTGGCTGAACGCTTTGTTGCTCTTTGTGTGGTTCAGCGTGATGGTCGCGGCGGTGTATCTGCTGTTTGTGGCGCAAGGCGCAGCCTGAGAACCGAATGCGCAGATGGGGTCGTATTGAAATCCTGTTGGGGGGGTGAGTGATGGACACTGTATTGGAGTTGTATAAGACGCGTCTCAAACCGTTGCCTGTGGTCGAACGTTTGCAGTTGGCGCAGTTACTTATGAGCGATCTTGTCAAGTCCGCTCCGCGCTGGACGATTGACGCGAGTTACGAGTGGAGCGACGACGATCTGGCGGATTTCACTCGGGCATCCTTTGCGTATGCGGCTGTATCATTCGGTGAGGAAGACGAAGATGATGTATAGCCCAGGTGATATCGTGCTTGCGAATTTCTCTGGCGCTATAGGCACAAAGCGCCGTCCCACGGTGGTGATCTCGTCCATCGAATACCATCGGTACCGTCCAGATCTCATTCTCGGCGTGCTTACGACACAGATCGCAAAGGCATCTGCGCCGACAGATTATGTTTTGCAGGATTGGGCGGCGTCGGGTTTGGACTTTCCATGTGCTTTCAGATCATATTTGGGCACGCTTTTGGCGAGCAATGTCGAGTATATCGGCCATTGTTCGGAGCGCGATTGGCGTGAAATTCAAGAGCGGCTGTCGCGAGCGTTGGCTCTCCAGGAAGGGGCGCAGAGTTGACTATGATTCATCGTTATGACGTGATCGTCATCGGCGCGGGCGGCGCCGGGCTGATGGCTGCGCTTTACGCCTCACAGGGGGCCAAGACCGCGGTCATCAGCAAGCTCTATCCGACCCGCTCGCACACCGGCGCGGCCCAGGGAGGGATCGGCGCGGCCCTGGGCAACATGGAAGAAGATCATCCCGAGTGGCACGTCTTCGACACCATCAAAGGGTCAGACTATCTGGCCGACCAGGACGCGGTGAAGATCCTCTGCGAAGAGGCGGTCGGGATGGTGTACGAGTTGGAGCACATGGGGCTGCCGTTCGACCGGACGCCCGATGGCCGGATCGCGCAGCGGCCGTTCGGCGGGCACACCAACAACGCCACGAAGCAGCCGGTGCGCCGGGCCTGCCACGCGGCCGACCGCACCGGTCACATGATCCTGCAAACGGTCTACCAGCAGTGCATCAAGAACAACGTCGCGTTTTTCGACGAGTATCAGGTCATTGATCTGCTGGTCAACGACGCGGGCCAAGTCGCGGGCGTCACGGCGATGCACATTGACAGCGGCGAGTTGCACACCTTCCACGCTAAGGCGACGATCTTCGCCACCGGTGGCTTCGGCCGCATTTGGAAAATCACCTCCAACGCGTACGCGTTGACCGGCGACGGGGTGGCGGCGGCCTATCGCCGTGGCGTCCCGCTCGAAGATATGGAGTTCTACCAATTCCACCCGACGGGCATCCTGAGCCTGGGCATCCTGCTGACGGAGGGGGTGCGCGGCGAGGGCGGCGTGTTGGTCAATGGCGAGGGAGAGCGGTTCATGCCGCGCTACGCGCCGACGGTCAAGGATCTCGCGTCGCGCGATGTCGTGTCGCGTTCCGTCTACATGGAAGTGCGGGCGGGCCGGGGGATCGGCGGCAAGGATTTCGTCTATCTGGATGTGCGGCCCGATACCGTCAACAAGTACTTCGCGCAGGATGGCGTCAAGAACCCCGATGGCTCCCCACGGCGCATCACCGCGCAGGATATCCGCCGCAAGCTGCCGGACATCTCCGACTTCTGCAAGACCTACCTGCAACTGGATCCGGTGCGGTCGCCCCTGCCGATCCAGCCGACCGCGCATTATGCAATGGGCGGCATCCCCACGAACAACAACGCGGAGGTCATCACCGATGCGGCTAACACGGTGATGCCGGGCTTTTATGCCGCCGGTGAGTGCGCGTGCGTATCGGTGCATGGCGCCAACCGCCTGGGCACCAATTCACTCGTAGATATCCTGGTCTTTGGCCGCCGCGCGGGCCAGAACGCGGCCGCGTATGCGGTGCGCGCCGATTGGCCGGCGCTGCCGGCGGCGCCCCAAGAACCGGCCCGCGCCGCGCTGGACGCGATTCGCTCCGGCCGCGGCCGCGAGGTCGTGGCGCAAATCCGCACCGATCTGCGCGCGATGATGATGGACAACGTCGGTGTGTTCCGCACGGCGGATATGCTGAACGAGGCGGTAGGCAAGCTGCGCGACCTGAAGGAGCGGTTCAGCCAGATTTCCATCATGGACAAAGGCCAGCGGTGGAACACCGAGCTGCTGGAGGCGTGGGAGTTGGGCTGTCTGCTCGACCTGGCGGAGGTGACGGCGGTGGCGGCGCTCACACGCACCGAGAGCCGCGGCGCACACTTCCGCGAGGATTTCCCCGAACGCGATGACGCCAACTGGCTGAAGCATTCGCTGGCTTATCGCGAGGCCGACGGCCAAATCCGCATGGACACCAAGCCGGTCACGCTCGGGTTGTACGAGCCGGCCAAGCGTGTGTATTGACGAATGGGGGCGCGAGGATGAAGGTTAAGGTCAAGGTTCGTCGCTTCAACCCAGAGCAGGACCGCCGGCCCTATTGGAGCGAGTACAAGCTGGAGGTTCAGCCGACCGATCGGGTGCTTGACGTCTTGGTGCAGATCAAGGGCTATCAGGACGGCACGCTCACCTTCCGGCGCTCGTGCGCGCATGGCGTCTGCGGCTCCGATGCGATGGTGATCAATGGTCGCAACCGGTTGGCGTGCAAGGAGTTGGTGCAGGACGTGGGCCGCACCATCGTGATCGAGCCATTGCGCGGGCTGCCGGTCATCAAGGATCTGGCGGTGGACATGGAACCGTTCTTCCGCAAGTACCGCTCGATCCTGCCCTTCTTGATCAATGACGATCAGCCGCCCTACTCCGAGCGGCTGCAAAGCCCGGAGGCGCGGGAGCGGTTCGACGATACGACGAAGTGCATCCTGTGCGCGGCCTGCACCACCTCCTGTCCGAGCTTCTGGGCCAATGACAGCTACGTCGGTCCGGCGGCCATCGTCCAGGCGCATCGCTTCATCTTCGATGATCGCGACCAGGGCGCGCAGGCGCGGCTGGCGATCCTGGCCGAGGCGGACGGCGTCTGGCGCTGCCGCACGATCTACAACTGCGTCGAAGCCTGTCCGCGCGATATTGATATCACGACCGCGATCGGCGAGGTGAAGAAGTTGATGCTGGTGGAGTGACACGTATTGCGCAGTGCGTATCTACGCGCCGTTGTCGGCTCACACTTCTCCGAAAGATAAAACGCCGGGCGCTGCTTGTGCAGCAGTCCCGGCGTTCGTTTTCTTGGAACGCCAAATTCGACGGAATACGCACTACGCACCACGCACCACGTCCCCAATCATAGACCACGGCCCCGCCCATGTGATCCGCACGTTTGCCAGCTTGCCGCGCCAATCTGCGTCGTCGGCGAAGAAGACGAGCTTGTTGGTGCGGGTGCGCCCCCGCCAACGCCCCTTCTTGTGCAGATCCTCGACCAGCACCTCGACCGTTTCACCGAGCGACCGCCGATTGATTTCACCGACGACCTGCCCCTGCAAGGCATCCAACGCATCCCAGCGGCGCTTTTTCTCCTCCGGCGGCACATCATCTGCCATCCGCCGCGCGCTGACGGTCCCCGGCCGCGGGGAGTAGATCGCCAGGTGCGCCTTGTCGAGCTTTAGCTCGGCCAGCAGGTCATAGGTCTGCTGGAACTGTGCGGCGGTCTCGCCCGGAAAACCGACGATGATGTCGGTGTGGATCGCCGCGTGTGGGATCAGCTCGCGGATGTGACCGACCAGGCGGCGGTAGTCGGCCTGGGTGTAACCGCGCTTCATTTCGGCCAGCACCGTGTCGTCGCCGGCCTGCACCGGGACCTCGATCTGTTCGCACACTTTCGGGAGCGCGGCCACTGCGGCCAGGATGCGGTCGGTCATGTAGTTCGGGTGGCTGGTGAGGAAGCGGATGCGCCACAGCCCCTCGACTTCATGCACCGCGGCCAGGAGGTCGGCCAGGTCGGGCCGCTGGCCGGGGAAATCCTTGCCGTAGCGATCCACGATCTGCCCCAGCAGCGTCACCTCGCGCACGCCCTGCGCCACCAGCCCGGCCACCTCGGTCACGATTTCGTCGAGCGGCCGGCTGCGCTCGACCCCGCGACGGAAGGGGATGATGCAGAAAGCGCACGCGTGCGAGCAGCCGTAGACGATCGGCACGTTGGCCGCGACGGGCGCGTGGCCGTGGAGCGAGATGTGGCGGAGGCTTTGGAGCGGGCGGCCAGGTGACACGGTGACACGGTGAACGGGTGACACGGTGACAGGGTGAACGGGTGGCTCGGTGACACGGTGAACGGGTGACACGGTGATGTCGTGTTCATCCGGGGCCTCCCACGCATCTTCGCCCTCCTCGATCAGGCCGATGGCGGCTGCTTCGGGGCTGGCGTCATCCTGGAAGGTATGACGCGCGGTGGTCAACTCCTCCTCGAACGTCCTCCCCTCATTCTCAACCTCAACCTTAGCCTCAGCCTCAACCTTCTGGAGGTAGCTGACGAGCGGCCCCGGCTCGGAGGGCGGCATGAAGACATCTACGAACGGGAAGCGCTGGACGAGCGCCGGGTTGGGTTTGACACCGACCATGCACCCCATCAGCGCGATGACCCGATGCGGATCCTGCGTCTTCAGCGGCCTGAGCGAGGTAAGATGTCCTACGGCCTTGTCCTCGGCGCTCTGGCGCACGACGCAGGTGTTGAGCACGATCACGTCGGCGTTGGCGACCGCGTCGGTGGGCGCGTAGCCCAGCGCATCCAGCTCGGCCGCCACGCGGCCCGAATCGGCCTCGTTCATCTGGCAGCCGATGGTCCA
>CAZYHE010000072.1:6161-12339 GCA_964647225.1 uncultured Anaerolineales bacterium | reverse complement strand
CCGTAACGGGACGCCGGTGGCCAGCACAACGGCCACCGGAACACTCGCACAGTGCATGGGCGCCAGCGCGGTCGGCAGCATCGCGGCCGGGAATGCGCAGTTCTTCACCGGTCTGATTGACGACGGGCGTGTCTTCGGCATCCCGCTCACGGCCGACCAGGTCGCCTCGATGTATCGGGACGCACCGGTCATGCTGCTGCACTATGACGAGGCGCGCGGGGCAGAGGCTTTCGTTGACAGTTCCGGCAACGGCAACACGGCCTTCTGCGCCGCGCCCAACTGCCCGGGCGCGGGCGAAATGGTGCTGGGACGCCTCGGCACGGCGACCGATTTCGACGGTGCGGGCGACAAGCTGGCGGTTGCCGATGCCACGACGCTTGATCTGACCCGCTTCGCCATCGGCGGCTGGTTCTACCCCACGCGTGACAGCGATGGCACGCTGCCCCAGGAATTGATCGGCAAGTACACCGGCTATGACGGCGGCTACATCGCGCAAAAGGCGGAGGCGAACTACCGCCTGTACCTGCAACCGGGGGGCGACTTGACGCCCGTGTTCGAGTTCATCGGGAATGACGCCCCCGGCCGCTACAGTGTCACCAGCGCGGTTCAGCTCGTCAAAAACGCGTGGAATCATGTCATGGGTACGTTCGATGGCAACAACCTGACCATCTACGTCAACGGTGCGCCCCAAGGGACCACGAGCGGACTCGCGGCTTTCGTCCCCAAACAAAGCGACCATCCGGTCTATATCGGCGGCTACAAGTCGCAGTACCCCTACCGCATGGACACCTTCCAGGGGCGGATGGACGAGGTGAGCATCTATGCCAAGGGGTTGAGCGCGCGCGCGGTGCGCGACCTGTACCTGATCCAACTCGGCTATGTGGAAGACCGGCAACACCTCAATCTGACAGTTGACGCCGATGCCCCAGCCTCAACCGTCCAGTCCTATGCCACCTACCTGCCAAAGACGCCCGTGCTGCTGCTCGTGACCGCCAGCGATCGCACTTCCGGCGTCGCGGGCGTCGACCTGGGCAGTTGCGCAGGCAACTGTACGCCCTCGACCTGGCACGCCGCCCCGAGCTGCCAGGATGCCACTGGGGACGGCGCATGGTGTCCCACCTTCTCCCCATCTGCGGAGGGACGCTTCACCTTAGGCTCGCGCGCCACCGATAGCGCCGGCAACCAGTCAGTCAGCGCGGCGACCTCAGTGGTGTACGTGGATGACACACCGCCCAGTCTGGCGCTCGGCTTCACCGCCAATGCACTGCTGGCCGTCGAGCCTGATCCGGTGCTCCCGTCGGGCTGGCTGCTGAACCTCAGCGGCACAGTCAACGATCCGGCCCTGACCGGCGGCTTCGCCGGCAGCGGGGTGCCCGCCGACGGTGTCAAAGTCTCCATCCTGACTGCCAGCGGCGGAGTGGTCGGCGGCGAGCCGAAGCTGGCCACGGTGAGCGGCTCGAACTGGAGCATTGCGTACCGGATGGGCGCCGGAGACCCCTCCGGCAGCTACACGGCGCGCGTCGTGGCGGTGGATAGCATCACGCGCCTGCCCAACGTGGATGACACCCAGATCACCCGCCACACCGCCACGCTTGAGCAGGCGTTCCAGCTCGATGCGGCCGCACCACTGGTGACCCTGGACCGCGCGGCGCTGCCTGCCGGCATCGCTGATGCGAACACCGTATGGAGCGGCGCCGCCGCCGAACGACCCGTGCCGCTGGTCATCACCTGGACCGTATCTGCCCCGATCACCCTCACAGTGGCGTGCGGCGGCGTGACGCTGGCCCAGGTGACGCCGGACATGGCCAATACGCGCTGGAGCGGTCAGACCGCAAAGGGCAATACCTGCGCGCTGGCCGTGGGTAACACCAACTCGTCGGGCATGGTAAAGGTGTGCGGCGTGCCGGTGACAACCTGGAGCACAGGCCAGGCCGGGCCTTTCAGCTTTACCGCCGATTCGACCGGCTGCGCGGCAGAGACAGCCGCGACCGGCATCGAGGCCATCGAAACCGAGCTGGTCAGCCTGCTGCCCGGCTCGCCGTTCATCAATGAGGTGCCTGCCGGTCAAGTGGTGCATCTGCCGCTCAACGATGGCTTGCTGGCCACCGGCGCGTTGATCTTCCGCGACCTGTCGGGGCTGAGTCATCCCGGCACGTGCAGCGGCACGCGCTGCCCCACCACCGAGCAGCCCAGCCCCGCAGGCAGCGGCGTGCGGTTTGACGGTGTGGACGATGGCATCACCATACCCGATAGCTCTGACTTCGACTTCGGCTCCGGTGCCTTTGCCTTAAGTTTTTGGCTGAAGCTCGACAGCGAGCACGCCTGGCGGGATATCTTCCACTGGAGCAACGCGGCCGGCGATGACCTGGCCATCCAGACTGATGCCACAAAGCACCTGGTGCTCTCGGCACGCATTGACGGCAGCGGCAGTGCGGTGGCTACCAGCAGCAGCGTTTTGACGCCCAACACCTGGCAACACGTCGTCGTCACACGTGACGGCACGGGCTTCATCCGCATCTACTTTGACGGAGTGGCGGCCGGATTTGGCCACTCAGCGGCCGACCTCGACCGCATTGACGAAGGCACCGCGCTCTGGCTGGGTGCGAATCGGGCCACCAATCTCAGCGGCGTCTACGTGCCGCTGCACGGTTGGATGAGCGACTTCCGCCTGTTCCGCCGCAATCTGGCGCAGGACGATGTACTGGCGCTGTATCGCGGTTCGGGCGCGCCACTGGCCCTGTCATTCGAAGAGCGCGACCTGATCGGCGGCGCCTTGCTGGTGGACGGGTCGCGGCGGGGCCACACGGCCACCCTGATCGCCGGGGCCGGCGACATCCAGCGCAAGGGCACGGCCGGCCAGTCCGGCCTGCAGGCGCTGGCGCTAGACGGCGTTGATGACTACGTGGCCGTCGCCACCGCGCAGGACCTCGGACTGGAGGGGGGGCGCTTTACCCAGGCGGCCTGGGTCTACCCGCAGGCGCAGGACAACCATGCCCTGCCCGTCATTGCCGGCGGCGCCTATGCGCCTGCAACGCTGGCCTATCCGTACCTGGCGGTCTCCGACCAGACGCACCTGAGCTTCGGCTTCGGCGACGGCACGAATGCCCTGAGCTCGGCGACCGGGGAGCTGCTCACCGCCAATGCCTGGAACCATGTGGCCGCCGTCTTTGACGGCGCCCTCTACCACATCTACATCAACGGGGTCGAACGCTTCAGCACCGATGTGATGACGGGCAAGACGCCGGCGCCGGCGCGGCAGTTCGACATCGGCCGCGACGCCGCGGCTGGCGCGTCCTGCGGCCGCATCCAACGCCTGAGCCTGCTGCCCCTGGCCTGGAATGCGAACGGCTACGTGGTGTATCTCGATGGCCGCAGCATTTGGTCGGGCCAACCGGCGCCCAACACCTCGTTGGCTATCGATGGCCCATTCGATTGGTGCGGCACGGCCACGTTGGAGGTGGCCTACTACGTGCAGAATGGCGGCAGCCTGACGCCCGTCTCGCTGGGCACGGCTACGGTCGCAGCAACGCCTGGTCCGGGAACCGCCAGCTTCGCGTCGGGCGGCAAGAGCGCGTCCCTTACCTGGGACGTGGTCGCCGGCAGCGCGCTGAGCTTCTTCCGCGGGCGGCTCGACGATGTGCGCCTCTACACGCGCGCGCTGAATGCGCTTGAGGTGCAGGAGCTGTATCTTGCCGGCTGGCAGGTAGCCGTGCCGGCGCAAACCGGCAGCAGCGTCGCTACTACTTCCTGGAGCGCGGCGATTCCGACCGGGCTGGAGGGCTTCTATCGGCTTGATCTGCGGGCGCGCGATATGGCAGGCAACTTGGCTCCGGCCAGCCCCGATGCCTGGCGGGGCGATGTCGACACCCTCGGCCCGCGCGTGACCGTCGCACGGGACTCGGTTGACAGCCTGACCAGCCGCTATGCGATGGCGGCCCAGGACTTCAACCTGACCGCGGCCGGGCTGCAATCGCCGTGCGGCGCGGGCGTGATCTCGAGCCGTCGCTACTTCGACGCCCCCTGGTATCTGTTGACCGGCGCCGGCGACCGCCTGTACGAGTTGGACTCGCAGTGCGAACTCTCGGTGTACGCAACCCAGAACGAGGTGGGGGCCTACGCCACTGCCGGCCTGGCGCACGGGGTGGCCGTGTCCGGCACCCAGGCCTACCTGGCAGCCGGCGCGGCCGGTCTGCAAGTTGTGGATGTCAGCAACCCCGCCCAGCCGGTGCTCTCCGCGGCTCTCGCGCTGACCGGCACCGCGCGCGATGTGATCCTGGACAGCTACCCGCTGAGTAGCAGCCTCCAGTCCCTAGACGGTCGCCCGCCCGGCCGGCCGCAGATGGTGTTCCAACGGCCATCCCCGGCGGCGCCCGCGCAGGCCGTTGCGCGGCCCAGCCCGGCCGAGCCTACGCCATCTCCGACCCCGACCGCCCGGCCGAGCCTGTTCTCGGCTGCGGCGAAGGCGCTGGATCGGGTATATCAGCCGCTACGCCGCACCGTGCTCGCCGTGACCGGCGCAGGCGATGCTGCCGCCCAGGACAATCCTGCACCCGACAGTGCTGACCGCCGCACCGGCGGTCCACGCCAAGTCGGTGACTGGCTGCGCTCGCTGACCCGCAGGGAGACCTCGGCGGCCGTTGCCCCCCCGGCGAGCTTGACCGGCACGCCTGAGCCCGCGCCGGCTCGCACCTCAACCCCGACTCTGCCCGCCGTGCCGGCCGCCCCCCCTGGGCAGGCGCGCGCGGTGTCGGCTGCGCGGCCGACCGGCTACCCGACTGCCACGCGACCGCCGAAGCTCCTCTATCTGCCGGCGCCGCTGGCCGGCCCGGCCGCAGCACCCCAGGCTGACGGCAGCACCACCTATCTGATCTCCGCCGCGCCTGACGGCACGCCCGGCAACCGCACCGTTTCTACCTCTTACCAGACGCAGGCCGTCTCCGGCGACGGTCGCTGGGTGGCCTTCCTCTCGTACGCCACCAACCTGACGGCCGATCCTGTCAGCTCCAACTACGAGATCTACCTGTACGACACGCAGCTCCGGCACATGCAACGCGTGTCCACCGCCTACAGCGGCGCGCTGGCCGACAACGACTCTGAGCTGCCCGCCGTGTCCGCCAACGGACGGTACGTCGTGTTCTCGAGCTGGGCCGCGAACCTGGTTACCCCAACGCTGACGACCACAGGTGAACAGGTTTTCCTGCTGGACCAGGGGCCGAGCTTCGACCAGCACACCATCGAGTGGGCCTCAGTGACCGGCCCAGGCCAATCCGTGGACGATGACTGCAACACGACCAACCAGGCGGTGTCTGCCGACGGCCGCTATGTGGTCTACACCTGCTCATACTACAGCGCGGGCTGGCATTACAACGTTTACCTGCGCGACCGGGTCGCCATGACCACGACACTCGTGTCGCGCACCCCCTGGGGTGTAGCGGGTAACGACGCGAGCGAGTGGGCGGTGATCTCGGCCGACGGCAGCACGGTCGCTTTCCATTCCGATGCAAGCGATCTGCTGGGCGCGGACACGAACGGCGACCACGTGTGCGACACGGGCTGCGACATCAACGGCAGCCAGGATGTCTTCGCCTACGACACCGCCACGGGAGAAATCACGCTCGCCTCGCCCGGCCTGAACGGCGCGTTGGGCGATGATACCAGCTATAACCCGTCGCTTTCGGCGGATGGCCGCTATGTGGCCTTCGAGTCGGACGCCACCAACCTCGTCGCAGGATTCGATCCTGATGACGCGGACCAGATCTACCGCTATGACCGCCATGCCGGCCGCATGCGCCTGGCCTCAGTGACCGCGACCGGCGAGCCGGCCGACTCCTACGGCTGGAATGCGTCGATCTCTGGCGATGGGCGGATCGTCGCGTTTACGTCCTCCGCCAGGAACCTGGTCCCCGGACTTAACTATACGTACGTCAATCTGCACGACATGGTCACCGGGCAGAACGAGCCGGCCGGCATCAGCGATGTCGGCGTCGTCGGCGACGGCCTGATGTACTCGGCGATCAGCGGTGCGCTCGCTCAGGATGGCAGCGCCGTCGTGTTCTCTTCCACATCGGGCAACCTGGGTGACCCGAATTGGGGCCACCAGGTTTACCTGCGCCGCCGCCTCGTGCCACAGCCGGCCGCGCCGGCGCGCGATCTGACGCTCGGTGGCATCGCGGCGCCG
>CAZYHE010000072.1:0-6061 GCA_964647225.1 uncultured Anaerolineales bacterium | reverse complement strand
TCACGGTCTCTGGCCAGCCTTATCAACCGGACATCGCCGCGACGGGCATTTCAGTGACGCCCCTGTCGCCGCTGGCAAACCAGACCTACACCGTCGCGGTCACGGTGGCGAATGTCGGCTATGATGACATCGGCCCGTTCGACGTCGCGGTCTACGCGGGCAACCAGCCAACAGCGTGTGATGCCAGCGCCGCGCTGGCCGTCCAGCACACGGCCGCGCTCGCGGCCGGCACGCTGCGGGCCGTCAATCTCGTCATGCCGATGGCAGTGCCGACCGGTCAGGTGTCGCTCTACGCCCAGGTCGACAGCGCTTGCGTCACCCTCGATGCACAGCGCAGCAACAACATCCTCGGGCCGTACCCGATCACCGTACAGAGCCAGACGGCCTATCCGGATCTCATCATCACGGGGATGAGCGCGCAGCCACCCGCCCCGTACGCCAACAACCCGGTG
Organism: uncultured Anaerolineales bacterium; assembly: GCA_964647225.1. Classification (GTDB taxonomy): domain Bacteria; phylum Chloroflexota; class Anaerolineae; order CG2-30-64-16; family CG2-30-64-16; genus CAZYHE01. The sequence continues at coordinate 5,609 of CAZYHE010000072.1, read as the reverse complement.
ACGATCACGGCCGTGGTGCATAATGCCGGTCTGGGCGGGGCGAGCCGGCTCAGCGTAGGGTTCTTTGACACGGTCGTACCCTCAGGCATCTGGGACGCCAACGTCTGGCAGACCGTTTACATCAACTCACCCCTTGCTGCCGGCGCTTCTCTCCCCGTCGAACTCGCCTTGTCCGGCGACCCCGCGTCGCCCGGGAGCAACCTGACGCTCGGGCAACATGCGCTCGTCGCGGTGGCCAACATGTGGCAGCAGGTCACCGAGTCGAACACCGACAACAACATCTCCCAACCGGTCACGGTCACCCTCACCCAGGGCGCGCCCGACCTGGTGGTGGAATCGCTGACGCTCGATCCCGCCGCACCGGACTACGGACAGCCGTTCGACCTCCTCGTGACGGTCAAAAACCAGGGCAGCAGCAGCTACTGGAAGAGCGGAACCGGCTTCCAGGTCTGCGCGGCGGACTGCCCGCTTGGCCAGCCCTGCCGGTGGACTGGCGCTCAGCGCTTCGTGGATAGTACGCTGCTGCCGGGCCAGACGACGGTCTTCCGCTTCGAACGCAGCGGACTGCCGGGCGGGGCACAACCCTTCTACGCGGCGGCCGACTGCGATGCACCGGGGATCGTTGCGGAGAGCAATGAGACGAACAACGCCCGCGGCCCGGTGCTGCACACCACCTCGGGGCCGCTGCCCACGGCCACTGCCACGGCCAATCCCGTGAGCCAGGGCCAGGTGGCGCGCGTCTCTGTCGGCCCTGGCTTCGTCCAGGCCAATGCCGGCTCATTCAAGCCCGATATCTCGAACGGCGGCGACTACGTCACGTTCTACTCCGCGGCCTCGAACCTGGCGACCGACACGGATGGCGGCTATGCGGATGTCTTCCGGCGCAACCGGCCGGGCTGGAGCACCGAGCTGCTTTCCACGGCCGCGAGCGGAGACGCCCAGGAATCGGCGGTGTCGTCGGACGGCCTCGCCGTCGCCTGGGCCGGCATGGCCACCAGCACGAAGCGCTTCGTCTACCTGACCACTGCTGGCGGCGCCGAGAACCTCAGCCCCACAACCTGGAGCACCGTCCACAACCAGCACCCGGCCGTGTCAGCGAATGCCGACGTGGTAGCCTTCGCGTCGGACGATGCGAGCCTGGTTTCGGGCGAGAGCGCCAACAGCGAGAACTACGATATCTACGTCTCCTATCTTTCCGGCGCCAGCCGCGTCCGCGAGCGGATTTCGATGCGCCCCGGCGGCGTTCCGAGCACCGGCGACTCCTACGCGCCCGCGATCTCGGCCGATGGACGCTACGTGGCGTTCCACTCGGCCGCCCATGACCTGGTACACCTCGACGACAACGGCTACCTGGACGTCTTCGTCTTCGACCGCAACGCCCACACGACCGAGCTTATCTCACGTTCGACCACCGGCGGGGCCGCGAACGGCGACTCCACCGACGCGGCGATCTCGGGCGACGGCCGCTACGTGGTGTTTGCCTCGACGGCCAGCAACCTGGTCGCTGGCGACACCAACGGCGTCGCCGACATCTTCGTCTACGACCGCCAGACCCAGCAGATGCAGCGCGTCTCGGTGAACTGGAACGGCAGCCAAACCGACGGCGCTTCCTATGCGCCAGACATCTCGTCCGACGGCCGCTACGTGGTCTACGCGTCGGACGCCGCCAGTCTCGCTGCCGGTGATGCCAACAACCGGCGCGACATCTTCCTCTATGATCGGACCACCGGCGTCACCAAGCGGCTCTCGGTAGACAAGGACGGCCGCGAGGCCAACGGCGATTCCGACAACCCGGCTATCTCGCCTGACGGCGGGCATGTGGCATACGAGTCGGCGGCCACCAACCTGGTGCCGGACGACACCAACGGCGTGGTGGACATCTTCGTGCTTGACCTGGTGTACTACAACCCGCCGACCCCCACGCCGACGGCCAGCGCAACCTGGGTGATGCCGACGGTGCCGCCCACGACCACCAACACGCGCACGCCCACCAACACGCCGACCGTCACCCCCACGCCATCCGTCACGCCGACGCCGACGCCGCTTCCCGGCGCAGACCTGGTCGTCGAGAGCGTGGGCTTCTATCCCGCGTCGGCCCACTACGAGCCGGACATCAACGGTTTGGTGAGCATCACCGTGACCGCCCGCATCCGCAACACCGGCAACCGGGTGGCGCCGCTGACCATCTACGATCCGGCCATCAAGGTTTCTTTCTATATCGACCGCGAGCCCACCTGCGCTGACGACGGCGACATCGTTTATTGGCACCTCAGGCCCGACTACTGGTCGTATCAGCTCGCCGCCGGCAGTTCCTTCGATGTGCCCGCACAGCGCACGCTCGTGGACAGAGTGTACGGCACCCACACGGTCAACGTCAGCGTAGACCCCTGCCACCAGATCGCCGAGCAGCGTGAAGACAACAACACGCACGCCAGCGCCTACTACGTGATCCGGCCGGACTACGTCATCGATGCGCTCTCGATCGACCCGCTGGTTCCGCAGGTCAATCAGCCCTTCACCTACACGATCGTGGCGCGCAACGCCGGGACCAAGGACTCGACCCAGGCCGGCGCGTTGGGGATCTGGGTCTATGACATCGGCCAGGGTTCCGACCCGGCCCTCGGGGAATGCCCCGGCCAGCCCGATACGGCCGGCTACCACGGCAACTCGTGGGCGCTGCCGATGTTGGACGCCGGGGAGAGCTTCACCGTTACCTGGAGTTCCTACTACACCCAGACGCACTCGCTTTGGGCGCGCGCCTTTGCGGATTACAACTGCCAGGTCGACGAGATCAACAACTTCAATAACTACTCGCCGTATCTCACGTTCAGCGTCGAGCAGCACTGGCCCGACCTGGTGGTCGACAGTATCGTGCCGGTCGCGCCCGATGGCGGCGCCCGCCCGCCGCTGAACACGCCCTTCAGCTACCGCGTGACGGTGCGCAACGCGGGCCAGGGCGCCAGCGCATGGAGCACCCTCGCGATCTACCAGGATGCCTATCCGGCCGCCTCCCCGGACTACTGCGGCGCGACGGCCAACCGCATCAGCTTCGGACAGCTGCCGGCCCTGGCCGCAGGCGCCAGCGCCGTGATCACCCTGACCAGCCCGGCTCTCACGGATGCCAATACGCATCTGGTCTACCCGCTCGCCGACTGGGTCTGTGACCGCGCAGAGGACAGCGAGAACAACAACTTCGCCAGCCTCCCGGTGCGCGCCGCCATGCCCGATCTGGCGGTTGATGCCATCACGTGGCAGCCGGATCCGCTCTACCCCGACCAGTCGTTCTCCTACCGGATTGTCGTGAGCAATACGGGCTCCCTGGCCAGCCAACCCGCCAGCCTGGGCATCTACTCCGGCACGGTGCCAGCGGGCTGCAACCCCGGCGGCCGGATCGGCGCCGGATCAGTGCCGGCGCTGGCTGCGGGCGAGGCGGTCACCGTCACCGTGACCGGCAGCCCCTTCGGCGCGGCCGGCAGTTACACGATGCACGCATATGTTGATTATGCGTGCCTGATCATCGAGGAAAGCGATATCAACAACCTCGACAGCGCCCTGGTGGCCGTGTATCCGCCGGTCTATCCGGATCTGCGGGTCAAGAGCCTGAGTGCTGTGCCCACCCAGCCGTATGCCCAGGACTGGTTCAGTTACACCGTCGAGATCGAGAACGCCGGCGACGGGCCGAGCGGCTACAGCCTCCTTGGTCTGCACCTGGATTCACTCCCGGCGCTCTGCGATAATGGCGACTGGGTCAACACCGCCTGGCTGCCGCCGCTCGTCGGCCACACCAGCACGACGGTGACGGTCACCAGTCCGCCCTTCACCGGCGCGGGCGCGCACGATGTCTACGCGGTGATCGACTTCCCGTGCACGATCACGGAGGATAACGAGAACGACAATCGCTACGGGCCGGTCCCCGTGGTCGTCCAGCCGCCGCGTTGGCCCGATTGGGCCGTCACCGCCATCGCGGCCGTTCCGGCCGAGCCGAACGCCCGCCAGTGGTTCAGCTACACGGTCCGCATCAGCAACACCGGTACGACGGTCAGCGCCCCGGTCGGTGTGGCCCTCTACGCCGACTACGTGCCGCTGCCGTGCAGCGACCAGAACTACATCAACATCGGCCAGGCGCCAGCCATCCAGCCGGGCGCCAGTACGGTCATCACCGTCACCAGCCCGCCTTTCCAGGGGCAAGGGGCGCACACGGTGAGCGCGGTAGCCGACTACACTTGCCTGTACAACGAGGCGAACGAAAACGACAACTACTACGGGCCGATCACGATCACCGTCGCCCCGCCCGTGCTGCCCGATCTGCGGGTCGTGGGCCTGGGGACCAGCCCCAGCCAGCCGCGCGCCGATGAGACCTTCACCTACACGGTGCGCATCAGCAACACGGGGTCACTCACCAGCAACACGCAATACGTGGGCATCTATGCCGACACGCCGCCGAGCTGCGGCAGCCAGGCCTGGGTGAACACGGCCAAAGTGAATCCTCTTGCTCCCGGAGCAACTGTCACAGTCACGGCAGTGAGCCCGGCAGTAGGCGGCGAGGCCCGCACGATGCCGGTCTGGGCCTTCGTCAACTTCACCTGCGATTTCGATGCCGAACTCGATCTCAGCAACAACCTGCTCGGCCCGGTTGACATCACGGTGAAGCCGCCGTTGCGGCCCGACTGGGTGATCAACAGCATCGCCGTGCATCCTTCCGGGTCGTACTACGCACACCAACCCATCAGCTACACGGTCAACGTGAGCAACATCGGCACGAAGGCGGGTCTGACAACGGGCTTGCGACTTTACCTGGATCATGAGCCTGCGCTCTGCAATGACAGCCAGTGGTTCAACTCGGTGCTGGTGCCGCCGCTGGCGGTCGGCCAGTCAACCGACGTTACGGTGACCGGCCTGCCCATCACGGCGGCGACGACGCACACGCTTTACGGCGTGGTTGACGCCGCGTGCAACGTGGTTGAGGTTGACGACAGCAACAACCGGTACGGCCCGCTCAACCTCGCGGTGCTGCCGCCACTGATGCCTGACCTGGCGGTAGAGAGCATCTCCATGCTGCCGGAGGAGTCTGCCCAGGGTCAGTGGACGAGCTTCGAGATCACCATTCGCAATCGGGGCACGAGTGCGAGCTCCGCCTCGTTCGTCGGCCTCTATCGGGATCGCCTGCCGGAGGCCTGCCCCACCATTGACGTTGGGGACCTGGGTGCATCCATCGGGCCGCTGGCGGAGGGCGCAGTGGTGACTGTCACCCTGACCACCCGCTTTGACTCGCTGGGCAACCACTTGGTGGCTGTTAAGGCCGACTACGGCTGCAACATCGCAGAGGGCAACGAATCCAATAATGTGCAGGTCCTCGACGTGCCGGTGCAGCCGCCACTCCAGGCGGATTTGGTCCTGGACAGCCTCGAGATCGTGCCGTATCCGCCGTTCGCGGATGAGTATGCGCTCGTAAGGGTCACGGTCAGAAACAAAGGAGACGGCAGGCAATTCATCGCCGTAGCGGTTGACGAGTATGGTTATAGTGATAACGACTATTCTTTCTACCTTATGAGTGGTTCTAGTGGCATCTATAATTCAAAGCAACTTCATCATCTTGAGCAGTTCTCCTC
>CAZYHE010000071.1:10848-12341 GCA_964647225.1 uncultured Anaerolineales bacterium | reverse complement strand
CCCTGGACGCGGGTGTTGAACGACTGGAGGTTGAGCCGCTGGTAGAGATAGATGTGGCTGGCGCCCTCGACGACACGGGCCGAGGCCTTGCAGTAAAGCTCCTTGCGCTTCGGCCAGTCCGGGATGCTGCCGGCTTCATCAATCAGCTTGTCCGTCTCCGCGTCGTTCCAGCGGCTGTAGTTGACGCCGCCCTGATTGCTTTCGGAGGGGATCGCCTTCGAGTTGAAGTAATTCCACATCTGGCTGTGCGGGTCAATCGCGGCATTCGTCGTGTACATGATGATGTCGTAGCTGCCCTTCTTGCGCGGGCTGTTGGCAGACCACGAACCAATAAGGGTCGCCGACGGCTGATTCTCGATGAAGAAGTCAATGCCGATGGCCTTCATGTTCTCGACGATGAGCACCTGCGAGTTCTCGCGCAGCTTGTTGCCCGTGGTGGTCTGATACTTCAGCCGCAGCTTCTGGCCGTCCTTCTCGCGGATGCCGTCGGCGCCAGGCTTCCAGCCGGCTTCATCCAACAGCGCCTTCGCCTTGGCCGGGTCGTACGCGAACGGCTTGACCTCAGTGCAATTGTACGGATCCACGTTCAGTTCGCCGGTGCCGGGGAACGCCTTGCCAAACAGCAGCTTGTCAATGATAACCTGCTTGTCAATGCCGTAAGCGATGGCCTGGCGCACCTTGAGATCGCCCAGGATCGGGTGCGGCGTCTTGTTGTCCGACGGGTCGCCCGGCTTGACCAGGTTGAGGATCATGCGCTCGCCGCCCGCTTGCGGCGCGGAGAAGAGCTTGACGTTGGTCATCTTCTCAAGCTCGGGGATGTCGGCCTCGGTGTTGTTCCACATGATGTCCGCTTCGCCGTTCTTCATCAACTGCTTGGCGACTTCGGACGAGGGCACGATGCGCACGACCACTTTGTCCAGGTACGGCTTGCCCGTCATCCAATAGGCATCGTTACGCACAAACGTGATGTGGTCGCCCGTGACGAATTCCGTGACCTTGAAGGCGCCGGTGCCGATCGGTGCGCGGTTCCACGGCCACGTCTTCAGGTCTTCCGCCTTGCCGGCTGTGCGCGGAAGGGGCAGACCGATGCCGGAGAAGAGGCGGATCCAGTCCGCTCGGAAGGTCTTGAACTTGAGCACCGCGGTGTTGGGGTCGGGGCACTCGATGGCCTCGAGATCCTTGTACGTGCCCGCGTCGAGCGCGCCGTTGTTCGGCGTCATGATGGTCTTCCAGGTAAAGACCAGGTCATCGCAGATGAAGTCATTGCCGTCGTGCCATTTGGCCTTGCGCAGCTTGTAGGTGATCGTCTTGCCGTCGGCGCTGACGCCGCCGTTCTGCGTGGTGGGCACTTCGGTGGCGAGCAAGGGATAACGTTCGCCCTTGTTGTTCACGCCGGTCAGTGGTTCGAGCGCCAGGCTGCTGACATGATCTACCACGGTCTGCGTGCTCAATTCCGGGTTCAGGTGCTCCGGCTCCTGCCAGACCGCCATGGT
>CAZYHE010000071.1:9091-10748 GCA_964647225.1 uncultured Anaerolineales bacterium | reverse complement strand
TTGGCAGCTTGCACCAGTTCCGGGCTGGACAGCAGGTCAATCGCGGTCATTGCCATCGCTTTCGCGGCATTGATCAACCCGGCGTCGCCGGCCGGCGAAAGGGACGCCTCCCGAAATTCAATGGTGTGACCCGCGGTGTCGGGCGGCGCGATGGCGATGTAGGGATGGACGGCCGGCGTCACCTGGCTGACATTGCCGAAGTCGGTGGAACCCATCCGCTCGTTCGGCAGCGTGTCGCGCACCTCCACCCCGATCGCCCGCCAATTGTCGGCGAAGAGACGGCCCAGCAGCGCATTGGGGATCATCGCCGCATAGCCGGGTTTGACCGCCCACTTGAGCTGCGCGCCCGTCGCGACGCCCGCGGCCTCGGCGCACTGCACCACCCGGCCCAGCACTTCGTCGGCGTACTCCTGCGTGGCCGCCCGCACGCTGAACACGGCCATCGCATAATCCGGGATGATGTTGACAGCCGTACCGCCGTGGGTGATGATGCCGTGAACGCGGGCATCCGATTTCAGGTGCAGGCGGAGCGCATTCACGTTGTTGAAGGTGAGGATGACGGCTTCGAGGGCGTTGATGCCATCTTCCGGGGACGCGGCCGCGTGCGAAGCCTTGCCGGTGAACTCGATGTTCAGGCGCATCGAGGCGAGCGACCGGCGATTCACCACCGTGTAGGTGGACGGATGCACCATCAGCGCCGCGTCTACATCGGCGAACACGCCGCGCTCGACCAGGATCACCTTGCCGCCCCCGCCCTCCTCGGCCGGCGCGCCAATCACGACCACGCGGCCGGGCAATTCGTCCATCACCGCCCGCAGGCCCACGCCCGCGGCGATGGCCGCCGTGCCGATGATGTTGTGGCCGCAGGCGTGCCCGATCTCGGGCAGGGCGTCGTACTCGGCCACCAGCGCGATGGTCGGCCCATCGGCGATGCCGCGCGCCTCGGCCCGAAACGCGGTCGCCAACCCGCCGACCCCGCGTTCGACGACCAGTCCATGCTGCGCCAGTGTATCGCACAGAAGTGCGGCCGACTTGAATTCCTGGAAGGCCAGCTCGGGCTGGCCGTGGATCGTGGCGCTGACCCGGAGGAACTCGGCGCGCTGTGCGTCAATGACCGACAGCGCGCGCGCCTTCAGCGAACCGGTGTCCGACATGCTATGCACTCCCAAGGCGGGACGCGGCCCGCGCCGACCGATGCATCAGCGCGCGGGGCCGCCCTCCCGCAGTGATATGTAGAAGTTTTCTGAGAAGTGAGACGACATCGTTGGCGCAGAGATTCTAGCATGACCTGCGCCAGACGTCAAATGACAGATTTCGCAAACGCCCTGCACGCGCGGCCCATCCATGCCTCGCGAGCCTCGGCGGCAATGCTCAACGAGCCGGTCAGGCACACCGCGTCGCCCGCTGCCAACGCCGCATCCAACGCCGCCGCGACCGAGGCCGCGCAGATGGTATCGCCACCAAGCTGCCGGGCGAGACTCGCCAACAGCGCGGAATCAGTCGCCCGCTCCGAGGCGGAGCGCGTCACGATCAGCCGCGCGGCGTGCGGCAGCAGCTCCCGCAGGATCGCCGCGTGATCTTTGTCGCTCAGCGTGCCCACGATGAAGGTCCACCGCCGGCCGGGGAACCATTCGGCCAGCATCTCGACCAGCTTGCG
>CAZYHE010000071.1:0-8991 GCA_964647225.1 uncultured Anaerolineales bacterium | reverse complement strand
TCGTAGTCGCGGCTTCAGCCGCCGCGGCGTCCGACCGACGACTGAAGTCGTCACTACGAACATCGGCTGCCTCGAACGACTGCCCGCCCGCGTGGATCGGGCCGGCGCGCACCTGCCATTCCCGGCCCACCAGGCGCAGCGGCGCGCCGCGCTCGGCCGACACGCGTTCGATCACCGCCAACGCCTCGGCCGCCTGCGGCGCGCAGACCACCGGCACGGCCGGCTTGATGATGCCCGCCTTCTCGAATGCGATCTTCGCCAGGGTATCGCCCAACCAGGCCATGTGCTCGTAGCTCAATGAAGTAATCACGCTGACCAGCGGCGTGATCACGTTCGTGGCGTCGAGCCGGCCCCCCAGGCCCACCTCGATCACCGCCACATCGGCCGATTGGCGCGCAAAATAGAGAAATGCCAGCGCGGTGATGACTTCGAACCAGGTGACGCCGGCCACCGCTTCGGCATGGGGCGTCACTTCATCCACCAACGCGGCGAAGTCTTCGGCAGAAATCGAGACGCGATCCATCTGCATCCGTTCGCCGAAGGAATGGAGGTGGGGTGAGATATAGAGTCCCGTGCGGTAGCCGGCCGCGCGCAAGATCGCCTCGATCATGGCCGCGGTCGAGCCTTTGCCCTTCGACCCGGCCACATGTACGGTCGGATACGCCTGATGGGGATTGCCCAGCCGCGCCAGCAATTCGACCATCCGGCCCAGTTCGAACGTGCCCGGCGCATAGACGACCGCCCGGTTGATCTCATAGTTTGCGAAGCGCGCCAGCCGCGCCAGCGTCTCCTCGTATGTCTGCATATCGCTCCTGAACTCCATCTGTCGGAATGCCGCCATCCCGTAGATTATAGCATATGCGCGGGCCGCCGAACCACCAGGTGCAGTCGCACCATTGTAGGGCCGGTTGGCAACCGGCCCTACGGCCTGCAATTATCGCAAGGGTGCATCTTCTGCTATACTATCGGGCGAGGCGAATCGAACTACGGAGGAGTGGAAAGCCATGCAATTCACCGTCACGGATGATGAACTCAATCGCATCGTGTTGGCGCAGCACCATGACCCGTTCCAGGTACTCGGCGCACACGTCGTCGAGCGCCCAGGCGGGAAGATGGTCTCGGTGCGGGCCTTTCTGCCCCAGGCCGAGCGCGCCTGGGTGATCCCCCAGGCGGGCGATCCCCAACCGATGACCCGCAAGGAGGGCGCCGACTTCTTCGAGGCGCACTTCCCCGATCGGGCCGACATCTTCGGCTACCAACTGCGGCTCCTCGACAAGGCCGGCACCGAAAGCCAGGGGCCAGATCCCTACAGCTTCCTGCCGGTCCTGGGCGACCTCGACCTCCAACTCTTCAACGAAGGAAACCATTATCGCACTTATGACAAGCTCGGCGCCCACCTGCTGACCCTCGGCGACGCTCCGGGCTGCCTGTTCACCGTCTGGGCGCCCAACGCGCAACGCGTCAGCGTGGTCGGCGATTTCAACGCGTGGGATGGCCGGCGACACATCATGCGCGCCCGCGGCAGTTCGGGACTCTGGGAAATCTTCGTGCCGGGCGTGACACAAGGCGCGATCTACAAGTACGAGATTCAGACCTCCGCGGGCGCGCTGCTGCGCAAGACCGACCCGCAGGGTTTCTACGCCGAGGTGCGCCCCCACACCGCATCCGTGGTCTGGGACATCGCGGGGCACACCTGGGGAGATGCCGACTGGCTGGCCGCGCGCGCCACGGCCGCGCCGCTGAAAGCGCCAATGGCGATCTACGAAGTGCATCTGGGTTCATGGCTGCGCACGCCAGAGACGAACACCTACCTGAGCTACGCCGACCTGGCCGACAAGCTCGTCGCTTATGTCAAACAGCATGGGTACACCCACATCGAGCTGATGCCCATCACCGAGCATCCGCTGGACGCCTCGTGGGGCTACCAGGTCACCGGCTATTTTGCGCCCACCAGCCGCTTCGGCAGCCCGGATGATTTCCAGGGCTTCGTGGACAAGCTGCATCGTAACGGCATCGGCGTGATCCTGGATTGGGTTCCGGCGCACTTCCCCAAGGATGACTACGGGCTGAGCCTGTTCGACGGCACCGCGCTCTACGAGTACGCGGACAGCCGGCTGGGCGAACACAAAGACTGGGGAACCAAGGTCTTCAACTTCAAGCGCAACGAGGTGCAGCAGTTTCTCATCAACAGCGCGCTCTTCTGGCTGGACAAATATCACCTGGACGGCTTGCGCGTGGACGCCGTCGCTTCGATGCTTTATCGGGATTACAGCCGCACCGAGTGGATCCCCAACGAATACGGCGGCCGCGAGAACCTGGAAGCCATCGCCTTCCTGCGGCGGCTCAACGAGAAGGTCGCAGAGCTACAACCCGGCGCGGTGACGATCGCCGAGGAATCCACCTCGTTCCCCGGCGTCACCCGCGCCACCTACCTGGGCGGCCTCGGCTTCACGTTCAAATGGAACATGGGCTGGATGAACGACACGCTGGACTACATCCAGAAGGACCCGCTCTATCGCAAATACCACCATCAGAAGCTCACCTTCGGCCTGATGTACGCCTTCAGCGAGAACTTCATCCTGCCGATCTCTCACGACGAAGTGGTGCATCTGAAGCACGCCATGATAGACAAGATGCCGGGCGACCTGTGGCAGAAATTCGCCAATCTGCGCCTCTACTACGGCTTCATGTGGACGCACCCCGGCAAAAAATTACTCTTCATGGGCCAGGACTTCGGGCAGTGGCGCGAATGGAGCGAAGATCGCAGCCTGGATTGGCAGCTTCTCGAACCGGGCGGCGCGCTCCACGGCCCGGAGCCGCATCAGAAGCTCCAACGCTGGTTGGCCGATCTCAACAAACTATACGCGGATGAGCCAGCCCTGCACCAACAGGATTATGATTGGCAGGGGTTCGAGTGGATTGACGCTAACGATTGGGAGCACAGCGTCATCGCCTATCTCCGCAAGGGGAAAGATCGAGATGACTTCCTGCTCGTGGCGGCCAACTTCACGCCGGTCGCGCGCGAGGGGTACCGGCTGGGTGTGCCCGCGCTGGGGAATTACCGGGAGATTCTCAACAGCGATTCGGCCGGCTATTTCGGCAGCGGCGTGACGAACCGCCTGGCGATTCCGGCCCAAGCGGTGAAGTGGCAAACCCAGCCCTACTCGATCGAGGTCACGCTGCCGCCGCTGGCGATCATAATCTTCCGGCCAGAACTGGCCCCGACAACTATGTTCCATGCCACCACGGGCGCTGAACCTGTCGAAGCGGCCCCCTGAACTACGCCTGCCACCGCCCTTCGACAGGCTCAGGGGGCGTCCGCGCCACCACGGGCGCTGAGCCTGTCGAAGCGGCCCCCTGAACTACGCCTGCCACCGCCCTTCGACAGGCTCAGGGGGCGTCCGTGCCAAAACGCCGGATCAAACCTCCGGCAAGTAGGCGCGCAGACACGTGCATGGGCCGGCGGCCGCGATACGGAACGCGCCCAACGCCGCCGGCAGCAGCGCGAAGCGGATCGCCGGCAGTGGGACGGTCGCGCCGGCCCACTCGACCGCGGCCTGCCCGCTCACGCAGCCCCACAACTCCAGCGTGGCGCCATCGCACGCGCCGGCGAACGCCGCGCCCGCCCCCAGCCGGACCTCCTCGACGACGAAATAGCGGTTGCGCGCCACCTCGACGCGCCGGATCTCCGGCGTATCTTCCAGCATCCGCGGCCCGCGCACATGCGCCACCGCGTCGAAGTCAATCACCTGCAGCGCCTTCTCGATGTGCAGCGCGCGGGGCTGGCCGTCGGGGCCGCGGCGATCCCAATCGTAGACCCGATAGGTCGTGTCGGAGTTTTGCTGAATCTCGGCGACGACTGTGCCCGCCAGCAGCGCATGCACCGTCCCCGGCGGCACGTCGAAGGCCTGGCCGGCGAATACCGCCTCTCGCTGCAACACCGTCGCGAGCTGGCCCGCGGCCAGCGCCGCCTCGAATGCCCGCCGATCCACCCCCGGCCGCACTCCCCGGATCAGTTCGGTCCCGGGATCGGCATGCAACACGTACCACATCTCGGTCTTGCCCAGCTCGCCGGCCTCGTGGGTCAGGGCGTAGGCGTCATCAGGATGCACCTGCAGCGAAAGATCCTGCTGGGCGTCCAGCAGCTTCACCAACAACGGGAACTTGCGCCGCGCCAACGCCCACGCCGCGCGCGTCCCCCCCAACCGCGCACCCAGCGCCGCCTGGATAGCGGGCAGCGCTTGGCCCCGCCACGCGCCCGCATCCGCCAGAGTGGAACCGTTGGGGTGGCCGGAAATCTCCCAGCTCTCGGCCACGCGGCCCGGCGGCAGGGATCGCCCGTAGAGCGTCTCCAGGCGACGCCCGCCCCAGAGATAATCTCGCAGCACCGGGGCAAAAGTAAGCGGGTAGATGGCGGGATCGAACATACTCAAGGGACTCCTTTTCCAGGTTGGCGCGATTTGACAGGACACAGATTATCGGTGATAATCAGCTTGCTCGTAAGAGCAACCTCTTTGCTATCCTACTGCCGAGGAGGTGATGCTAATGGACGAACGTAGTACCAAACGTGGCGCTGTAGCATCACCTCGGTTGGATAGGTAGTGCTACAGCGCTCAGCAAGCGGGGGGACGGGTTTCGGCCTGTCCCCCCGCTTGTGGTTTAACGCTCGCGACGCCTACGCCTCGGCGGCGGTGAACACATACTTGCCCCAAGCGGTGCGCGTTCCAGACTCACTCAGCAGCAGGAAGGCCAGATAATGCGGCCGGCCGGGCCGGCGGCGCAACGCCATCCCCGCCTCATCCGGGGTCCGGTCGCCCTTGCGCATGTTGCAGGCCCGGCACGCGGTGACGACATTCTCCCAGGTGGTATCACCGCCCCGGCTGCGCGGCAGCAGGTGATCCAGGGTCAAGATCGCGTGCGCGCCGGACGCGCCGCAATACTGGCAGGTCTGATTGTCGCGCAGGAGCACCGACCGCCGCGACGGCGCCATCGTCACCTGGCGCGGAATCCGCACGTAGTAGACCAGGCGGATGACCAACGGCACGGGCAGCGACGTGTGCGCGGCATGAAGCCGCTCCTCAGCGCTCTCGATCAGCTCCGCCTTCTCCTTCAGCAGCAGGATCAAGGCCCGCCTCACCGAGACGATGCTGAGCGGCTCATAGGTAGCGTTCAAGACCAACACACGCTGCATCATGGCCGAGTCCCATGCGCCAATCGCCAGCCGGCCGCAGCCGGCCCGGAATTAAAAGACAATGCCCGGCCTCATTAAATGAAAGCCGGGCACGCAAGCGTGAAAGGGTGGCCAGTGGGGCTTGAACCCGCAACCTTCTGGGCCACAACCAGATGCTCTGCCAGTTGAGCTATGGCCACCACGTAAACTGATTCTGTTCGGACGTCGCATGTGCAAACGACATTCGGTCGTTTGCGGCCCCGCATTCACTCGGGGGCAGGGATTCGAACCCCAATACGCAGCTCCAAAGGCTGCTGTCCTGCCGTTGAACGACCCCCGAACGGCTGACCAAGAAGAGTGCCGAGGCCCAGACTTGAACTGGGGACACCGCAATTTTCAGTCGCGTGCTCTACCAACTGAGCTACCTCGGCTTGGAAACTAAAACTGGAAGCTATCAGCCAATGCGCACCAGCCTACGCTTCCAGCTCGGATTCAGAGCGGGTGATGGGATTCGAACCCATGACCTTCTCCTTGGCAAGGAGACGTTCTACCACTGAACTACACCCGCAAACCATTTCATTATCAACGACAGATCGCATTATACTCACTTTACTTTGTCTGTCAAAATGCGACCCTCTGTTGAATAAGAGGTGGACCCGGCCGGATTCGAACCGGCGATCTTCTCCGTGCAAGGGAGACGCCTTCCCGCTAGGCCACGGGCCCGGGATGAGTTGAGTTGCGGATTGCGGATTGCAGATTGCGGATTGCGGATTGCGGATTGCGTCTTAGCCGGGTTCAATCTGCAATCAAAAATCTCAAATCTGCAATCCCGTATGCCGACGGGGGGATTTGAACCCCCATGCCGTTAGGCAACAGATCCTAAGTCTGTCGCGTCTGCCGTTGCGCCACGTCGGCAGGGAACTGCTGCTTGCCGGGTCATACCCCCGATTCTGTGCAGCCCCGCAGGGCCTGCCGCCATCTATCTCACACAGCGTTCCGATCAACGGCTGCACTGTGTGGCAGCGCCTGACCTGGCGGGTGTGATCCGCCATCATCGGCGCCGCTGCGATGAGACCGGATCCTGCGCTTCGCCCAGGATGACCTGAGGAAGCTCAACACTCGGCCCACTCACCTTGCTCCCGGCCGCACGCTCGCCTGGCCGACGCCATTGCTGGCAATCGCCGGTAAGCTCTTGCCTTACCGTTTCAGCCCTCACCACATTTTGCAATGGGCGGGTATACTTTCTGTTGCGGTTGTAGTCGCCCGGCCGTTACCCGCCGGGCGCCCCCACTTGCTGTTTCATGGGGCAGCCTTCCCCGCTCGCACGCGGCGGGGTGGGAGTCGGGAAGTTCCTCCCCGGCAGCCGAAGCGCCGAGGCGGCGGCTCACCGGCAAGCAACAGTATTCTAGCATGTGGACAGGCAGGTGTCAAACCTTACCCCGACGCGGGTGCATTTCATTCTTGGGCAAGTCATTGCGAGGGGCCGCACCTTCGGGAAGCAATCTCATCGAGCAAGTCATTGCGAGAGGCCGCACCTTCGGGAAGCAATCTCATCCGCAAGGCAGGGATTGCTTCGCTCCGTCCGGCGAAAACCATGCCGGACTCCGCTCGCAATGACACGCGCTAGCGCGCCCCTGCGATGGCCTGCAAAGCGGGGCGGTCCAGCACCAGCACTTTGCCCCGACGGGTGCGGATCAAGTTAGCCTGGCGGAACTTGCTCATCACCCGGATCGCGGTTTCCACGGTGGTGCCGGTCATGTCGGCCACGTCCTGCCGGGTGAGGGGCATCTCGATGATGCGGCCTTCCGGCACATCGGTGCCGGCCGTGTCGGCCAGTTTGAGCAGAGTGCGGGCGATGCGCTGCTCGACCCGCTCCACGGCCAAGCTGCGAATCTGCTCGGCGGAACTGCGCAGGCGATTGCCCAGGTCGTTGATGACTGCCAGGGCAAAAACCGGGTAGCGGTTGACCAACGTCAGGCAATCGTTGCGCGCAATGACCAACACCCAGCACTCTTCGATGGCTTGTGCCGTGCCGGGGTAGCCGGCCCCGTCGAAGATGCCCACCGTGCCCAACATGCCCCCGGTGCCACACACGCGCAAAACGACATCCTTGCCGTCGGTAGAATGGCGCAGAACCTTTACCTTGCCCGACCGGATCACATACAGCGCTTCCGGCGCCTCGCCTTCCAGAAAAAGATAGTCGTCTTTCTTGTACTGGCGCTCGCTGAACAGGTCAATTACCTTTTCCCAGTCGCGCTCCGATAGGCCGGCAAACACGGGCAATGCGTGTATAATGTCGCGCCGATCCATGCTCTCTCCCCGCTACAGTCTGCGCAATATGACGCAGGTCATAAACCACGGGGATTATAACACGGCGGCGCGCGACTGGCAACATTGCCGCCATCTTCTGTTAACTTGAAGTGGCGCGGTGGGCCGCGTTGCTTGAGGCGGTCTCCTGATTGCGCAGCATCCACATGGGACGGCGGATGAAAAGCGCCAGACTCAGCAGATCACGCATCTCACGCAAAGACGCCAAGACGCCAAGCCAAAAACAAGGTTTCTTTGCGCTCTTGGCGGCTTTGCGTGAGCCAAAACTGTGATCTGCTGATCCTGGAATCGAGGCTGTGCGAAGCCTCGAATCCGGAGTCGTGGGCGGGTTTTCAGGGCAGAGGCCCTTGCCGGCCGCGCCGCCGCAGCCACAGCGGCGCGCCCAGCCCGATCAGGCCCAGCGCGGCGGCGCCGGGACAGAGCGGCGGCGCAGACGAGGCGGGCGGCGGAACGGTTGCTGAGAGCGCCGTGGGGCTGCTGACCATGGCCGGTGCGGGCGTGCGGGTGGCAGCCCCCGGAACGGTCGCCGGCAGCGCTGTGGGGCGGGCCGGGGCGGGCGCGGTGCTCTGCTGCGCCGGGGCCGGGGCGCTCTGCCCGGCCGGCCCGATGGCGTAGGCCTGGCCATCCAGCAGCACTGTGACGCGCTCGCCCAGTGCCAAATAGCGGCCAATCTCCGCAAACTGCGTCAACAATTGGAAGTAGCGCTCGCTGCCGAAGGCGACCGCTTCGGCGCGCATCCGGCTGGCATCGTAGGACGTGTCCAGCCAGGCGCCGTTGACGAGCAAAAAGGCACGCTCGCCCACCTGACGCACCACCGGCATACCACCGCCGGCCAGCGCGGTAGGGGCCGGGGCCGCCTGTTCGGCGCCCTGCAACGCCTTTTCGGCCAGCGAGCGCTCCACCGCGCCGGCGCCGCTGCGGCTGTCGGGCGCCAACATCGAGGGCGCCGCCGGTGCGGCGGTGCCGGACGCGGCGGGCTTAGGCGCCGGCAGCGGGGTTTGCAGCCCGCGGCTGATCTGGTCGCGCCCGCCCTGGGTCAGGCTCAGGCCCGGCTCTTGCACCAGGAACGAGGTGTAGGGCGTGACGATGCCGTAGCGGGTGCTGAGCGCCACCACTTCCTTCACCAGCTCGTCTTTCGTCCCATAGAGGCGGATTTGCGCCAGCAGGTAGCCGATTTTGCGCTGCGCCCACAGTGCCGGGATGAACTCGGCCCCACCGCGCGTGGCAAAGGTCAGGTCGCGATAGGTGACGGTCTGCGGCTGGTCGCCGACCTTGCCGGTGAGCGTGAGGGTGGCCGCGCCGCCGCCCCGGTAGCGTCCGGCCACAATCAGTTGGCCGCCGGCAAACAGGTCGGGCAGGGGATAGGGGTACATGTCTTCGACGCGCACGCCGGTGAAGGCCAGCCCCACATCCACCAGCACCGGGGCGCTGATCTTGGCATAGAAGCCGGACACCTCTTCGTCTATCTTCTGGCTGCCACGCACGTAGGCGCT